>JAUWHV010000004.1 GCA_030605675.1 Deltaproteobacteria bacterium
GGTGATTCTTGTTGATTGTCTGACCCTTTGGATGTCAAACCTTATGGAGCATAAACCAAATTCTATTGAGCAGTCAGCCCGGGATTTTTTTGATGCACTCTCAGAAACAACCGGCCCTACAATTATTGTATCGAATGAAATTGGACTCGGCCTGGTGCCAGGGGAAGCTGTGGGCAGAAAATACAGAGATCTTTCCGGGCGGCTCCATCAGGGACTTGCCGAAATCTGCGACACGGTGATCCTCGTTGTGGCGGGACTGCCTTTGGAATTGAAAGGAAATAGCAATAAATGAAACAAAGACTTGAGGAACTTCTGCGATCAATTAGTCCGATAGACTACAGTCAAGAGCACAAGATTCAGTCTTACCTCGACAACCTGACCAAGCCCAAAGATAGTCTTGGCCGGTTGGAAGAGTTTGCAAAAAAATATATCCTGATTAATGGAAACCTGAGACCTTCTCTTCCCCAAAAAACGGTCTTGGTATTTGCCGGAGACCACGGGGTAACTGAAGAGGGTGTGAGCGCCTTTCCCAAGGATGTCACCTTTCAGATGGTTCACAATTTCCTTTCAGGTGGCGCCGGAATAAATGTCCTTGCAAGGCATGTGGGCGCTGACGTCATGGTGGTGGACATAGGAGTGGATTACGATTTCCCAAAACTGGCAGGATTAATTCGCTGTAAAGTGGCCCACGGAACCAGGAACATGGTCAGGGAACCTGCCTTGACCAGAGAAGAAGCCATTTCGGCAATTATAAAAGGTGCGGAATTAGCAGAAAAAGCCATCTCAGATGGAACTACTATTCTTGCCACGGGAGAAATGGGAATCGGCAATACAACCCCTGCCAGCGCCCTTACTGCCGTGTTTTGTGACAAGGCTGCGCGAGATGTAACCGGCAGGGGAACAGGGATCAGTAACGAGGCACTATCGCACAAGACAGAAATTATCGAAAAGGCCCTTGAGAAACACAGACCGGATCCCCAGGACCCTGTCGGGACCCTTGCTGCAGTGGGCGGTCTTGAAATCGCGGCCATATGCGGGGTCATTCTGGGTGCAGCCTCAAAAAAAACACCAGTGGTGACGGACGGCTTCATTTCTACTGCCGGTGCCCTTGTAGCCCATAGCCTTCAACCCCTGGTCAAAGACTATCTGTTTGCCTCTCACCAGTCAGTCGAGTGCGGTCACAGGGTCCAACTCGAACACCTTGGGCTGAAGCCTGTTCTGGATCTTGACCTCCGCCTTGGAGAAGGCACCGGCGCAGCCCTGGCAATGGGACTCATAGAGGCCGGCCTCAAGATATACCTTGAAATGGCCACATTCGAGGGAGCACAGGTTTCATCCGGGGAAGCCGTATCGAATCTTTAAACTCACCGGATTCATTTGTCTAAAAAAGGCGTGTTGCGTGTCTTGACAATTTTGAATTCGCACGCATTATATAACCCGACAGTATAGGAATTTCCATTTTTTTGACAGGATCAACAGGATTTCTTATTATTTTTTATCCTGTAAATCCTGTCAAAAAGAGTCCCGCCGAAGGCGGCTAATTTAAATACGCAAAGTTTTTTAACAGCGACGATAGTCGCTTTTTTTGCGATGGCAGACCTTATTACACTGCAAAAACCTTAAAATATGATTTCCCTTAAAAACCGGAGGTATCCAGATAAATGACCGCCAGGACCGAAACCCATGAATTCAAAACCGAAGTCAAACAGTTGCTGAACCTGATCATCAACTCGCTATATTCAAACAAGGAGATTTTTCTGCGGGAACTGATCTCCAATGCCTCGGACGCCATCGACAAGCTGCGCTTCAAGGCCCAGACCGAGGAGGGGATTCTGGGGAATGACACGGAATTCAGTATCCGAATCGAACTGGACAGGATCAAAAATACGCTGACAGTTGCGGACAACGGCATCGGCATGACCTACGACGAGGTGCTGGAAAATATCGGCACCATCGCCAAAAGCGGCACAGAGGCCTTTCTCGAAGCCATGGCGCAGCTCAACAAGGACAACACCCATACCCCGGAGCTGATCGGCCAGTTCGGCGTCGGCTTTTACAGCTCCTTTATCGTGGCCGAAAAGGTGACGCTGCTGACCCGTGCTGCAGGCGCGGACAAGGCGGTGCGCTGGGAATCCCGGGGGGACGGGAAGTTTACCATAGCCGAAGCTGAAAAAGACAGCCGTGGGACGGTCATTACCCTGGAACTGAAAAAAAGGGAAGAAGGCGAACCGGACTTTACAGACGAGTGGACCATCCGCAGTATCATCAAGCAGCATTCCGATTTCGTGGCCTATCCTATCCTCATGGACGTGGAGAAGGACGAAGCGATTCCCGATGAAGAACAACTCAAGGACAAAGACGGCAAACCCATCGGAGAAACCACCCGCAAGGTTGTAAAAACCGAAACGCTCAACTCCATGAAGGCGATTTGGTCCAGAAACAAAAAGGACATCGACGACAAGGAGTAC
>JAUWHV010000083.1 GCA_030605675.1 Deltaproteobacteria bacterium
CAGGGCCAAAGTGGTCTTTCCTGAAGACTCCGGGCCGAATATTTCTGTTATCCTGCCCCGAGCTATGCCTCCAACACCGGTTGCCAGGTCAATCGCAATAGAGCCTGTTGGAATTATAGCGATATCTTCCACACCGCCGTGATCCCCAAGTCTCATTACAGCTCCCTTCCCAAACTGTTTTTGTATTTGGGCAATAGCTATATCTACTGCCTTTTCTTTATCCTTCCTGGTTGGGTCAGACATACTGTCCTCCTGGTTAAATTGTTCGTAACCGTTCACGGAACGTTGAAATTAGAAAATAGAAATTGGGAAAAACACAAAGATGTAGATACGTTACCTAATTCCAAATTTCGAATTTCCAGTTTCAACATCGGCATTCAATTCGACAATACACGCTCTTTCGAAAAAAGTGTAAACTGATGGTAACTATTCAGGTTGAAGACTGAAGGCTGAAGACTGAAGTATTTCAACCATCTCGCAACGATCAAACGCCCTAAGTTTCGTCCCTAACAGTCTTCAGTCTTTCAGTCTATCCACCTAATTTTATGTGATCACGCACGATTTGCCCTATTAGCCTTCTACCTTCAGTCTATTCACCTGAATAGTTACAACTGATGAATGAAGGATGCCGGATAATCTTAACTTAAATGGAGAAAAATCGATAGGGATCTTGCTGAAAATGATCTTACTGAAACCTAAATGGAGCGATTAGCTGTTAGCCATTAGCGTTTAGTTTTGAAAAATCAGGGCATTACCTTAAGGACCAGTTTTAGGATTCGCAACATCTTCATCATCTCCTCGGAAAGCCCCATGATCGACCCTATTACCTCGGCCGGCTTGAGGTTGAAACGGGCAATGGACCTGAGCGTCAGGTAAAAATACGGGGTTTCTTCATCTTTTACGTCCTCAGGCCAGGGGCAGGGTATTATATGCCTGTCTTCCATATCCTTTTTTGTTATTGATTGAAGAGACTCAACTACCTGCTTAAGGTCTGTTGTGATCTGCTTTTTCTTACGTATTCTGCTTACAGGCCATTTGGGGGTTGAATTCAGCTTTTCAATTGAGCCTTTTACCTGAGATGCTGTAACACCAGGGACAACTATCAGATATTTTACTATTTCCGGAATTCCAAAAGAAGTCTTTATGCCCACGAGTTCTGCTGAGCTTATGGTGATTCCTTGAGGCATCTCTTTACTCAGTAAATTTTTCAGCCGGTCCGGTTTCATATGCCCTGTCAGTGAAACGGCGAATTGTTCTGCCAGGCTCTCAGTGCCCAGGGGAATGGGCTGTCCAAAAGAAAAGCGGGGTTTGGGATGAAAGCCATGAGAATAAGCAACCGGGATTTGCGCCCTCCTTGCTGCCCGATGAAAGGCGTGGACCAGTTCGAGATGTCCCAGAAATCGTGCCTTTCCCAGCTTGCTGAAGACCAGGTGATAATTGATTTGGTGATTTGGTGATTGAGTGATTTGGTGATTGGGTGATTGGGTGAGGGATGAGATGTGAACTTTTTCCTTCTCGTAGACTATGGGTCGGATATGCTTGAAATCACATACTTCGCAGGTCTGGCATTCACCATGTCTGCAGTCCGGTGTGTAAGTCTCTTTCCATGCCCTCTCTCTTTCATCCAGTAAATACTCATAGCTCACACCGGTTAAAATGTGACCCCAGGGAAGAGGTGCCTTTGTATCAATTGCTTCTGTATATTTTTCAAGCTCGACATTCTCTTCAAGGCCGGCTTTTTTATACAGGTCGGGCATTAGATAGTCATTCCAGGCATCAAGACGTGCCCCCATTTTCCATGCCCTGTAAAGGACTCCTGTTAGCCTGCGGTCCCCTCTGGAGAAAACACCTTCCAGAAAGCTCTGAAGCGGGTCATGCCATTTATAATGAAGATCCCGGCCCTTTAAGTTGGATTTCAGCAGTTCAAGGCGGTCTCCGGATTCCTGGACATTTAGTTGGCGTTCCCACTGAAAGGGGGTATGGGGTTTTGGCACAAAGGTGCCTACACTGACAGTAACTTTTTTGCCCCTTTTACTGCTACTTGCAAGGACCCTCTTTGCGAGCTTGGCTATTTCCAATACATCGGTCATGGTCTCTGTCGGAAGGCCTGTCATGAAGTAAAGTTTTATGTTGCTCCATCCGAGCTTATAGACCTGGGCTGCCGTATCAATGAGGTCATGCTCTGTAATTCCCTTGTTTATTACTTTTCGCAGTCTCTCGCTCCCTGCTTCCGGGGCCAGGGTAAACCCGGTTTTCCTCACCCTTTGTATCTGTTTCATAATTTCCGGATTAAGGGTTCCTACTCGAAGAGAAGGGAGCGAGACCGCAACATTCTCCGGCATATAGCGATCCATCAAGGTACTTAACAGGGGCAAAAGACATCCGTAGTCACCCGTACTCAGGGAAAGCAGCGAGAGTTCCTCCCATCCGGTTGTGGCCAGAGCCTGTTCCAGCAGGGAGAGGACCTTTTGAGGTGAGCGTTCACGTACAGGTCTATAGGTAATGCCTGCCTGACAAAACCGGCAACCACGGGTACAGCCCCTTGCTATCTCGATTCCAATACGATCATGGACTATCTGGGTATATGGTACGAGAGGGCGAGAGGGAAAAGGGGCCTTTTCGAGATCAGATATTATTCTGCGTTTTACAAGACCTGCTTCGGGCCTTCTGGGCTCCAGGGCAGCAAAGGAGCCGTCCGCTTGATATTTTGGTCTGTAAAATCCCGGTACATAGACGCCGTCTATACGGGAAAGGGCAACGAGAATCTCATTTTTGTCGTTCCCTGTTTCTCGCCAATCCTTTATAATGCCTGCGATTTCAGGCAGGGCCTCCTCTCCGTCTCCTACCAGGATGGCATCAAATAAATCAGCAACAGGTTCGGGATTAACCGAGCAACTTCCTCCCCCAAGGATTATGGGCCACTTCGGGTCGCTTCTTTTCTCTGCCCGGATGGGTATGCCTGCAAGGTCCAGGATGGTCAGGATATTGGTATAGCAGAGTTCATATGGGAGGGTTATGGCCAGGACATCAAATTCGCTTAATGGACGTTGGCTCTCAAGACCCCAGAAAGGCACTTTTTCAGATCTCAGGAGTTTTTCAAGATCAATATCAGGGCAGTACGCCCTGTCTGCCAATGCCCAAGGTATTTCATTGATTATGTGATACAGGAGATGAAGTCCAAGATGAGACATCCCAATTTCATAGAGATCAGGAAAAATGAGAGCGATTCGGAGACTTGCTTCGTTCCAGTCCTTATGGCAGGCATTAATTTCATTGCCAAGGTAACGGCTTGGTCTTCTTATCAAAGGCAGGAAATCTGTTGGTTTCATGGCCGGCCTAAGATAATCCGATGACACTTTATGAGCAAGTGCGGTTTATTTGTTCGTAACACTTCTGTGACCTTGGTTGCTAACATAGCTGTTAAGCTGTTAAGTTAATAAGCTGTTAAGCTCGACGGCTCAATAGCTCAACGGCTCAACAGCTTAACAGCTCGCCCGAAGGGCGCTACAGGAAGAGGGTATAATCCTATGGGTAAGACTATAAACGTAGGTCTGCTGGGTTTTGGGACTGTTGGGAGTGGTACGGCCAGGATTTTGCTGGAACAATCAGAACTTTTAGAGCAACGCACTGGTACAAGAATAAGGCTTGCGCGGAT
>JAUWHV010000105.1 GCA_030605675.1 Deltaproteobacteria bacterium
GCTGAAAGCTGAAAGGGGTTGATTACGATAGCTCTTTGACTTTTGACCTTTGGCCTTTGAGCTTTGAGCTTTGAGCTGATTTCACCGCCTTGCATCTCGGGCTTTTTGAGCGGAATCATGTTTCAGACTTTTTGCAGTGTAATCAACCGTAGTCTTTATTCAGTGCTTTCCGGATGGTCGTGGCGAGGTCATGTATCGTAATTGGCTTCATGACATACTCCCGAATGCCGATCGCCTTGGCCTTTTCTTCTGAAATAGCCTCACTGAATCCAGTGCAAAGGATAATCGGAATGTCGGGCCTGATGTCAATGAGCCTCTTAGCCAACTCTGTGCCTATCATATTCGGCATGGTCATGTCAGTTATCACCAGATCAAACTTTTCCGGTTGCGCCTGGAATGCCTCCAGTGCCTCAACGCTGCTTGTCCGCGCCGCAACATGGTAGCCGAGTCGCTCTAAAATCTGTTGCACCACATTAACGATCTGCTCATCGTCATCCACGAACAGGATATGTTCTTTACCCTTTGGTGCCGGCTCGGTGGAAATGGTTTCAGGTACCTTTGGTTTGACTTCGATTCGGGGCAGATAGATGTGGAATGTAGTCCCCTCACCAAGCTCACTATAAACAGTGATATATCCATCATGGCTCCTGACAATTCCGTGTACCACGGAAAGACCAAGCCCGGTACCCTCACCCGGACCCTTGGTGGTGAAATAAGGATCAAAGATCCGTTCCACGACTGCGCGGTCCATGCCATGGCCAGTATCACTCACGGCAAGTCTCAGGTATGTTCCGGGGTTCAAATCCAGATTGGGGATTAAATCGGGAGAATCAATATTCACCTCTGTCAAAGCCACTTCCAATATCCCGCCTTTTTCGCGCATGGCATGATAGGCGTTAGTACAAAGGTTCATCATCACCTGATAGATCCGTGTGGGGTCGGCCAGGATGGCCCCACACTCGTTGTCTATGTTTTGACGGATCTCAACGGTAGTAGGCAATGATGCCCTCAGCAGTTTGAGCGATTCTTTTATGATGGGTTGAATCTTCAGTGGCTTACGTTCTTTTTCACTCCGACGGCTGAATGTTAGAATCTGCTGGACCAGACCCTTTGCGAGTTCCGCTGCCTTGAGGACTTCTGCCAGGTTTTTTCGGATCAGGCTGTCTTTGGGCACATCGGTCATGGCCATCTCAGTATATCCGATGATGGGAAGGAGGATGTTGTTGAAGTCGTGGGCAATACCACCGGCCAAAGTTCCAATGGCCTCCATCTTCTGTGCATTTTGGAGCTGGATTTGGAGTTCCTTTTTTTCTTCCCACGCCTGTTTTTGCTCCGTGACATCCATCACATTCACCAGGATTGCCTGTTTGCCCTCTTCCTCGATTCGTGTAGTCTGAAGCTCTACCCAGATAGGTTGGGCATCTTTACGAATCCACCGGATCTCCCAGCCTTTCTGTGTGCCTTGCCTCAAATAGTTCTCTCCTGTTTGGCGCACCCTGTCCTGTTCATCTGCGCTGACCATGTCCCAGAGATTCATGGAACAAAGATCCGCCTGGCTGTAATCCGTAATCTGTTCAAGGGTCTGATTAGCAAAGATGATCTTCCAGTCCTTATCCGTGGAAAGGATCCCGATGGGGCTTGTCTCCACAAGGCTTCGGTATCTTTTTTCTGAGGCATCAAGTTCCCTTGCCCTTCTTTGCAATTTCTCCTGGGTCTCCAAAAGGCTTATCAGGACTTGATTGAACGCATGGGCCAGGTTGTGGAACTCAACATACTCAAGTTTTCCCTCTTGTAACTGTAGTGAAGGGCTTGAAGGTTCTCTGGCGATCTCCAAAGCTTGATCGGCCATACTCTCGAGAGGATTACTCACCTTTCGGGCGATCAGAAAGGAGACTAGAAGGGTCAAAATAAAGATCGCAGCGCAGAGAAAAACAAGTTTAAAGATCAGAGATGACTTTTCCTTCTGGAGGGGTTTGGAGGAAGCTGCATAAAAAAGGCCTGGAAACATTTCCAAAGGAATAAGATTCTCGCCGGGAAACAGATCTGCCAAGGGATAATCAGATCCGTTTGCTGAAAGATCCCGGATTCCTTCAGGGAGGGGTCTGCTCCGGCCTGTATGTATATCCGTAAGATTCCCTGGAGTCTGAACAAGCAATTTGGAGTGGGATTTCCGGAGAATTCGTTGCAGAAAATGCGTATCCTGGGACAGGTCATACAAGACATAGGCCGTGCCCAGACGATCGTCCTTCCTGTTTATGGGAATGGAAAAAAGCGAGAAAAACAGACCATCTCCGAAATTCTGGAATTCGATCTTTTGCAAATCCTTTTTCTGAACAAGTTTTTGCAAATATGGTTTCAAGGCCTTCAAACTCCCCGGCAATTCCGGGATGAACATAAAACTCTCCCTTTCTTGGACAAAAAAGAAAGCCCCATTGGCAAAAGGGTATTGGCTTACCATGAGTTCCAGAAGCTGGTTTTTCATTCCAAGCATAAGGTTTACCCGAACTGCATTGTTCAAGCTGATCTCCCGAATGCGTGTTTCCAACTGGTTCAAGCGATCACTAAGGGCCATGCTCACTTCTTTTTCCTGTACCTGGAGCTTATTGTAAAACTCATGGTCCATGCTATTGCTGAGTGTAGCGTAAAGGATCCCCACGACTAGGGTGAGGGATACTCCTTCGAATACAACCAGGGTCCAGGCAATAAACTTTGAGAATCTTTTCTTTGAAGCCATTTAGTCTACCTGAGCTAAGGACTGTCTAAAACCACCTCGTCTGCGGCCATAAGAATATCTAAAGGGATTTTGATGCCCAGTTGTTCAGCCCTTTTTAAATTGAATACCAGGGCATATCTCCGGGCTTCTTCTATGGGTAAGTCACCCGGATCTTCTCCCCTCAGAATCCTGGCCACCATTTGACCAGCCTGGCAACCCATGGAGTAAAAATCCACAGCAGCCCCTCCAAACAGGCCCAAATAGGTGAATGCATAATTAAGGGCTATTTCAGGTTTCTTTGAGTTTTGAACAGTCCAGGTAAGAATTTCCGGGGCTGTATAAATCTTTCCTTTACAGTCTTTCAGCAGGAGGGCGGCAGGATAAATGGCGCCCACATCTGAATCCATGTTTGTTGCGCAAATCTCTGTTTGATACTCTTCCCAGTTCCTTGTTATTTTCACTTCCCAGTCACAGGCAATTGATCCTTCTTTGATCTCGATCTTGATCTGTTTTGAGATTGCCTGACCGGTTCGGGATGGATCCACAAATATCCTGATCTTTTTTAGACCTGGAAATAGCTTTGCATGAACTCGGATAGCATCAACAATGTGAAGTTTTTCATAGACACCGGTAATATTGTGACCTGGATGGGACCTGGAATCAATGCAAGGTTTAATTAGGTTGTAGTGTTCCGGCTGACTGTTCATTCCTGAGAAAACTATAGAAATTGGTGAGTCGACCAGATCTAAGGCAACGGTGCGAAAGGCATTGTCATCTAACGTTACAAGGACCTGTGGACTAAAAGAGCGAATCTTTTTCAAGGCTTTGCGAGTCTGCACCATCATGAGTTTAGGAGTGTTGTTTTTTCGTTTGGTGTCCATATAGTACGTTTCGATTTCGAGACCTTCCTTTTTATTGAATCCGGCCTTTTTCAGCGCTGCAATAACCCCGTTATGTTGCGGTTGTCCGCAGACATGGCCGGCCTCATAACTGTGCAGAATGAAAATCCTCCTTGGAATATCTGATGATGCATTGACATTGAATAATCCAAAGACAAGTAAAAAATTTATTATGAATAGGCCCTGGATTAATACATGTCTAATCTTGGATTTCATGGAATCCTACTCTTATGATTTCAACAGACCGCCTCTTGCGGTTTCGTCACACATTTTTCCCTGCAACGTGGAAATAATGGGCATCCTTCATTCACCAGTTTACACTTTTTTCGAAAAAGCGTGTATTATCGAATTGAATGCCGATGTCGAAACTGGAAATTCGAAATTCGAAATTCGAAATTAGGTAATACATCTACATCTTTGTGTTTTTCCCAATTTCAAATTTCAAATTTCATTGCCAAAATACAAGATCAACAAAGTGTAAACTACTTTTGATCTGTCGTGAAAGATGCCAAGTAATGTCTTACTTCTCTTTTTAAGTTGTCGGACTGTTTGTGGATAAAACTTAAATGATTTGTAACCGTTCACGGATTCAACGGTTCAGAGGTTCAGATGTTAGGGTTCAGGGTTCAACGTCGTCTTTGAAAAGAAAACTGTTCAGTGAAAAGACATAAGTTCAGTCCAAAATCGACTGTGACCGATCAAAAAACAGGAGCAAATCACAACCAAACGCTGCTGTAAAACCGTTGATTTTTAAATACCTTTGAGGGAGGAAAAAATGATAATCACAAACATCGAGACAGTTCCAGGCAAAACCATTGTCGAACATTTCGGCCTGGTGTCCGGCAGCACGATCCGGGCCAAGCATATTGGCAGAGATATTATGGCAAGCTTGAAAAATCTGGTAGGCGGAGAGCTTAAGGGCTATACCCAGCTTTTGCAGGAATCCCGCAATCAGGCCATTGACCGGATGACTGAGCATGCACGCCAAATGGGTGCCAATGCCATTGTTAACGTCAGATTTTCCACTTCCTCAATCGCACAGGGCGCTGCAGAACTCTATGCCTATGGCACGGCTGTCCGGGTCCGATAAAAGGAGACTTGCCCATGTATGATCTGTTAATTTTCCTGACACTGATTGCAGCGGGTTACTCGGTTGGCACACTGTTGGAAAAAAGGCATTACCGCTCTATCCATAAGCGTGAAAAAGCCTTTCTTTATCTGCCTGCTGTTACCATGAAAACCGTCGATTACCCCGAAGAAAAGATTAGATCGGCTGAATTAGTATATGGCAGTGTGGTGATTTCCATTGATTATTTCAAAAAGATCCTCGCAGGCCTTCGCAATATTTTCGGCGGCACGGTCAAGTCATACGAAAGCCTGGTTGACAGGGCTCGTCGGGAAGCGCTGCTGCGGATGAAAGAAATGGCCGGGGATGCAACCGTGATTGTTAATGTCCGCATCGAAACATCCACGATCTCCAGAAAAGCCAACCAAGAAGGAGTAGGGTGTCTTGAAGCCATTGCATACGGAACTGCCCTGACACTTGAGAAATAGATGAAGTATACGCCCCGGCAGCCCGAATCCAATGTTAATGTGACACCTACTTCACACCTTCGGGAATTTTTTGTGCTCGCAGGGGGATTGCTGGGCCTTATAGTTGCTGTTTATCTCATGCTGGGACTGGCGGTGGACCTGATGGTGCCGCATATCTCCATCGACCTTGAAAACAAAATTGGGGTTCATTTTTTTCAGTCAGTGGATGGCAAAGATGCGGATCCACAAAGGGAATATTATGTCCAATCCCTGATGGATGATTTGCAGGAGCGGTGCGCTAAATTGCCTTACCGGTTTAAAATCCATGTCCGAGAAGCCTCCACAGTCAACGCTATGGCCTTGCCCGGAGGGCATGTTATAGTATTTACAGGACTCCTGGATAAAGTGAGTTCTGAAAACGAATTGGCCTTTGTCTTGGCCCATGAGATGGGGCACTATGCCCACCGGGATCATCTCCGGGCTGGAGGCCGGGCTGTTGTGTTAATGACGTTTTCCGCCTTATTATTCGGCGCGGACAGCAGCGTCAGCACAGTGCTGGGTCATACACTGAACATTACGGAGTTGAGCTTTTCCCGAAAACAGGAAACCCAGGCGGATGAGTTTGCACTCGAAACAATAAATTGTGCCTATGGTCATGTTGGCGGCGCAACTGATTTTTTCGAAAAGATTCCCAAGGAACAGGATCCTGGCAAATTCGGCCATTACTTCGCCTCACATCCGGAAAACCGCCGTCGGATATCTCACCTTAATAACATAATACGGTCCAGAGGATTTAATCCGGCGAAAAGGAAACCGCTGCCCGAAGCCATATGGAACTCTATCCCATGAGCGCTAAGGAACATCGAACATCGAACGTCCAACATCGAATGTTGAATGGGGAAAAATGAGGAAACAGGATCTATGAAATGGACAGAAGAGGCAAAGAAGGCCTTTGAGGCAGTACCGCCTTTTGTGAGACCTATGGCCAAAAAGGGAGTAGAGGCCTATGCCCGGTCCCTGGGGCGGAAGATCATCACCCCTGAGCTTCTTGCAGACGCCAAAAGGAATCTCATGGGAAGACATGGGATGAAATCAACGGATTCCCCGGTCAACAAGGAAGAACCGGACAGGAAGGCTTCGGTCCTTACGACTCAATATCCAAACAGATTCTTTGCCAGAGAAGGGGTGGACCCACTGAAATACGCCTTTGATCGCAAGATCGCAGTTCATGCAGGGGCCGGAGGACAACCGCTTCCTGCTGAAGAGGCCTTGCCTACCTGGCAGGCACTTTGTATCAGGCCTGACAGTTCGCCTCGAAGGACAGTCTATATCCACATCCCCTTCTGCCAAAGCCGGTGTCTCTATTGCGGCTTCTTCATGCATACCCTGCGCCAGGGCGACAGCACCCGTTACACTGATGCCCTCCTCAAGGAGATAGAACAGGTCTCGGGACTTCCGGCCGTGATCAGCCACCCCATACATGCAGTCTACCTGGGAGGCGGGACACCTACGGCATTGGATGCAGAAGATCTCAAACGGCTGATCGAGGCTGTTTGCCGCCTGTTCCCCCTGGCCGATGACTGCGAAATCACTGTGGAAGGCAGGGTGGCCAACTTCGGGCAGGACAAGATGCAGGCCTGCGTGGCCGGAGGTGCAAACCGTTTTTCCATCGGTGTCCAGAGCTTTAATACCAAAGTCCGGCAGGACGTTGGACGTATAGCGGACAGGGCAGAGGTCCTGAAAATGCTCACCACCTTGACTGACCTGGACAATGGGGCTGTAATTATTGACCTCATCTACGGGCTTCCAGGCCAGACCATGGCTGTCTGGGAAGATGACTTGAGAACCCTGATTGAAGAGACAAGGCTGGACGGCGCCGATCTCTATCAGTTGAGTGTCTTTAAGGGCAGCCTTTTGACCCGGGCTGTAAATCAGGGTAAGCTCCTGTCCCCTGCGGACATCCCTACCCAGGCCGAGATGTTTTTAAAGGGACGGGAGATGATGACCACGGCTTGTTTCAGACGCCTCTCCATGTCCCATTGGGGCCGCACTCCCAGGGAGCGCAACCGTTACAACACCTTTATCCGCTACGGGGCCACCTGCATCCCCCTGGGCTGTGGTGCAGGAGGACGTCTTCACGGCCACTATTTCTTCCAGGAGGGGAATCTGAAGACCTACTACAAGCGTGTCAACGCAGGGGAAAAACCAGTGGCCACGGCCATTCTCCTGCCTGTTCACTCCCCTCTTTTTAGAAACCTTGTTGGACAGATGGAAAGTGGCAAAGTGAATCTCGCTGCTCTTGGGAAAAAGCACGGTTTTGACTTAGAGTCAGTCTTTTCCCGGCTCCTTAAGCAATGGGAGCATGCGGGCCTGATACGGCGTCCGGGGGACGGGTGGATTGAGCTCACAGTGGCAGGGGAGTTCTGGAACGTCAACCTGGCCCAGGCCCTTATTGACTACTTCCAGCACTATCAACAGGAAGATGCCCGGCCTGGTTCCATGGCACTTTAAATCCTGCAAGTCTTATCATATCGGAGGACAATCATGAAAACTCTAATCGTATGTGCGAGCAAGTACGGTTCCACCCTTGAAATCGGAAAGTGGCTGGCCGAAAGACTGGGCGGCGGTTGCCTTGTGGATAAGGCTGAATCCATGCCGGACCCGGCAGATGCAGATATTGTCATCCTGGGTTCCGGTATCTACAACCACCATGTATTGCCCTCAGTGCAGGAATATGTGAATTGCTTTAAAGATGCGCTGAAAGGCAAAAAGACCGTGGTCTTTGGAGTCGCCATGGACACAACAGGGGTCTTTGTACAAGGAAAGGTCCACGGTGGCTGGAACTATATCCTTCCGTTGATTAAGAGCCTGCCAAAACCCCCGATCCATGCCGGACTCCTGGGCGGGGAGATAAACCCGGACAAGCTGGATGCCGGGGATACAGAAGGACTTAAGCGGTTCTACAAAATGCTTTACGGCCGGGAGACTCCCATACCCTATAAGACATGGATGGACAAGAAAAAGGTCTGGGCCTTTGCGGAAAAGATACTGGAGCGTCTTGAAAGGCCGTTTTAATGCCCCTCACTGCCCGGCAAGGGCTGAACAAACCGCATCCAGATCCTCCGGTGTATCTACTTCCAGCGGGGCCTCTTCCACCCTCACTACTCCGATCGAATAGCCATTTTCAAGGGCCCTGAGCTGTTCCAGTCGTTCTATCTGTTCGAGTTTCCCCGGAGGGAGGGTAACAAAGGTCTGGAGAAAATTCTGCCTGTAGGCATATAGACCCAGGTGCCTGAGATAATATTGGCCTGATTCTTTGGGAAGGTCTCCAACTGTATCAGCATCTCTATAGTATGGAATCATGGCCCTGGAAAAGTAGAGGGCCTTCCGGTTATTGTCCACAACCACCTTAACCCGGTTGGGATTCAGGGCCTCCCGGGCCTCAAGAGGACATGCAGGAGTTGTCATGGCAAAATCAGGAACCTCAAGGAGCAATTTTATAATTTCAACTACTGGCTGCGAATCAAGCAGGGGCTGGTCTCCCTGGATATTAACCACGACATCATTGTCTGAAAGTTCAAGAAGCCTTGCCACCTCTGCAATCCGGTCCGTCCCTGAAGGATGGCCGGGGTCTGTCATAAAAACCGTTCCACCGGCTGCTTCCACGCACTCTGCAATCCTCGAATCATCAGTCGCCACTACTACCCGGTCAATGCCGGGGACCTTCAGTGCCCTCTGGTACACATGGAGAATCATGGGACTGCCATGAATCTTTGCAAGGGGTTTCCCCGGGAATCTGGATGAACCAAAACGTGCAGGGATTATGGCAAACACTTTAATTTGGTGATTTGGTGATTTGGTGATTTGGTGATTGGGAAAATTCATATGATTTGATTCCTGCATAGTAATCAATCTCCCGGCACCCCCCACAGAAGCGCTAACTTAATGGGCCAGCTCATTTCACGGACAAATCGAATATCGAATATCGAACAAGGAATTTTGAATCATGAAGTTTTTTTGCCCCTTAGTTTGGCAGAGGTTTTCCTATATGGATTATTCTAACTGCAAAATCTATCAAAAGATCCTAAATATAAAAATTTTTACCTTCCTTCGACATTCTGCGGTTCCTTGTTCGATATTCGATATTCGTTGTTCCAAATATTTTAAAAATCATTCCCAAGACCCAAAAACTATACCAAAACCACCCACAGAAGCCG
>JAUWHV010000020.1 GCA_030605675.1 Deltaproteobacteria bacterium
TTTTTTTGCTTATTCTCAATAGTGGTAACGACACTGTGCAATTAACAATTCATCTTTTTTAGCCTTATAAACAAACCGATGCTCTTTATTGATACGGCGTGACCAATATCCTTTCCAGTTGTAGCGTAGTGGTTCAGGTTCACCTATTCCTTCAAATGGATTTCGTTTAGTTTCTATGATGATACGGTTAATTCGCCTGAGGATTTTTTTATCTGTTTTTTGCCAGTAAAGGTAATCTTCCCATGCTTCTTCAGCCCATGACAGTTTCATTCCTCAATAAGCTCTCTCTCAATGCCTTTACCTGCTTCTAACTTAGCAATGGCAGCATTGAGACGTTCAGCGTTTTTGGGACTCTTCATGAGATATGCTGTTTCTTCGTATGATTTAAAATCATCAAGTGACAGAAGCACTGCTGCTCGTCCTTTCTGGCGTGTAATAAGGATAGGGCAATGATCATCGTTGACTCGATCAATGGTTTTTGCCAAATCCTTTCGAAATGTTGTGTAATTTATTGATTCCATATATTCCTCCTTTATGATTAAAAATGTACTTGATTCTGTACGCAAATGTCAAGCGTCATTTTTGGTTAAGATGTAGGAACGTAGGATGGGATTGGATAATTGAATTGCATAGAGAGATGTCTTGTTCAGCCTTGTTGCCCAATAAGGAATCAACGTACAGTGTGCTGATCCGGTTACAGGATCTTCCAAAATACCTACAAATCTTTTCTCAGTAAAAGCATCAATGACATAAAGAGGTATCCCCATCAAATTCTCCTATAAACGCATAAGATAGGGAATAGGAGATAAGCAGGAAATGCTCCCGAAGCCTTCTATTTTGCGCTATCGTCCGTTTCCCAAATTGCAAAGATATTGTCTTCTGTATCAAGACACACTGCAAAATAACCAATACCGGGCACAGCGGTCTTGGGTAAAACCACTTTGCCGCCCAGGTTCTCAACCTTGACGGCATATTCATCAATTGCCGGCACATCAATGTAGTTGGTAATAGGATGCTGTGGGTCTTGCCTCTGCATCAAACCGCCTTCAAGCGCCTTTTTACCCTCTGCGTCGGTTGTAGTAATCATCCAATATTCCATTGGTCCGGGATATTTCTCAATTTTCCAGCCAAAGAGTTCATTATAAAATCTTTTTGCTCGTTCAAGATCATCCGTTGGAATCTCAAAATGTACTATTGTAGGCATTTTTCTTTCCTCCATATTTTACTTCGGAGCCTTATGCAAAACTCCGTCTTTGGTCGGAACTGCCGTTCCGAGATCAATGTCCCGATGACTGCGTTGCTTGCGTGCCTGTGCATCGCACGCAGACAGGTCGTCAAAAATGCTCATACATGGTTTGAAATCCGGGGTCCATTATACAATATCCAGCCCTGCCTGCACTGATCTTTGCCTTTGCCGAAGGGTCAGCAATGATCAACGACCGTTTGCAAATATGATATATAAAAATTATGCTCCACACACTAGCCGAGTTTACGATTTATTTTTTTGAAAAATCGAGAATCGTTTATTATCAATAAGTTATGAGTTTAGCGAAAAAACGGTTGGGCAATACACCTCTCTCATAAAATGTAGCTAAGTCAATCAATATGTTGCAGAATCATCAAAAATAGGTAGGAATCTCAGCCTAGCGTGACCTTCCTAGTTATTTCCTGTAATATGATTGTAGACCTTTAATCATGCGGATTTCGAGTATTCGTTAGTGTATACACTAAATAGTGCAACGCAGGTCGATATCCTCCACAATATTTTCTATGAAAACAGTATGTTATTTACCTCGCAATATTTCTACCTAACCGTAAGTAGGAAACTCGGGCTAGTGATTTAATTTTGAAAAAGGAAAGGCCGATAACATAAAAATGATGAAGAAAAAAACGATAGGGACATTGATGGTTGCGGCTCTGATAGTGATGGCAATGCTCGCGGGAACAGCGTTAGCAAATGGAAATGAATGGATCCACGCGCACAAAGAGTTTATGGGGGCTAACGAGACCGAATTTGTCACGACTGAGGATGTTTATGCCAGAGGGTACTTTGATGATTCATTTCCAGGTCAGGGTGGAAGGATCTGTGTCGTGGATCACCGTCCTGCGTGGACTGATGGAGATCTCTTGGTCGATGTAAGCGGCGGGTATGAGACTGTCGGTTATGGTCCCGGATCCTTCGAATTCGTTTTAACATGGGCGAATCCTCTCGCACTTGGTCACTACGACCTTATCCTCGACTTGGACGCCGGAGTCAGCGGCGAATGGACCGATTCGGGCAATATAACAGATCCTATATGTTCTTTTTTTGTGAGCGATCCAACCGGGAGAATAAGTATAGAGAAAACGGCATCTCCAACTGCGGGGGCACCAGGCACAGACGTGACTTTTACCATAGCCGTGGAGAATACCGGGGACTTCACACTCGATCCGGTAATAGCGGTGGACATACTGCCGGCAGGGATGAGCTATGTCTCAGCTGATTCCGGAGGAACAGAATCACCAGAGGGAACAATAACATGGTATGAACTGGGTCCGCTGGACCCTCATGGTTCCACTACGGTTTCGCTTGTTGCACACATAGATCCCGGTGCTTCCGGTACGCTGACTGACAACGTTACTGTCACGGGAACGCTACCGCTAGGCGGTGAGGTTACTGATTCCGATACTGCGGATGTGAATGCGGAGGAACAGCCTCCAACACCAGTAGAAGTCCCAACATTAATGCCAAAAGGTACAATGGCATTGGTGTGCTTGATTTTTGTTGTCTCGGCAATGAGTATAATAATGAGAAGAAGGGGAACATAGGTTTTGGTTTTCCCTCTCAATAGGCACAAAAAGCGTGCTCCAACTCTCGCAACCAGACAATTCTATGATCTACGATTCAGTCATTCCAGGATCTTGTGACTTAGGACCCGTAAAGGAATAACTCCTCGGTTTTGCTCAATCAAATCGACCAAATCCGACCTAAATCTAAGCGCGAATTCCAATGACTTATTCCTTTACGGGTCCTTAATATGCCTTGTCAGTTCGGGAAATATCTTATTTAACTGATACCTGATTATCTTTCGATAAAGGGTGTTCCTTCCTATGTTTAATGCTTTGGCCGTCCGGGTAATATTGCAGTCAGTGGCCTTAAGGGCATTTACCAGAGCATTCTTTTCAATATCAGACAGTTGAACTATCTCCTGAGAATCAACTTCCGTAACACTTTCTTCTCGTATGTTTTCAGGCAGGCAGCTTCTATCAATGATGTCACTGTCGGATGAAACCATTGCCCGGTAGATGGTGTTTTCCAGCTCTCTCACATTTCCCGGCCAGCGGTAGTTTGTTAAAATTTCCATGGCTTCATGACTAATAGTATTGATTTTCTTTAATGTCTCATTCTGATATTTTTTCATGAAATGTGTTGCCAGAATAAGAATATCATCCTTTCTCTCCCGCAAGGGAGGGACAACGATGGGATAAACTGCCAGCCGATAAAAAAGGTCTTCCCTGAATTCTCCCTCTTCTACAGCATCCTTTAATATCCTGTTGGTTGCGGATATTACCCTGACATTTACCTCTATTTTTTTGTTGCCGCCTATCCGCTCAAAGCTCCTTTCCTGAAGGAATCTTAAAAACTTCACCTGGGTCTGCATACCCATTTCAGATACTTCATCCAGGAACAGCGTGCCTTCATGGGCCATTTCAATCCTGCCCCTTTTCGCACGAACAGCGCCGGTAAAGGCTCCTTTTTCAAAGCCGAACAATTCACTTTCCTGAAGATTCTCCGGAATGGCCCCGCAATTGATATCTATAAACGGGCCTTGTCTGCGAGAGCCGTTATAGTGGATAGCCTTGGCCACTAATTCCTTGCCGGTGCCGGTTTCACCCTGGATCAGCACAGTTATGTCGGTATCCAGCACCTTATCTATCTGCTCAAACAGCCTCTGTATCCCTTTGCTTTTACCGATGATATTTTCAAAAATATACTTATCCTTCAATTCCCTCCGGGTTCGCTTAAGCTCTGCGATCAGGCCATAATTTTCAAGGCCTTTCCTCAGGGTTGTCATAAACCTCATTTTGTCCAGAGGCTTGACCATATAATCATAGGCACCATCTCTTATGGCCTCCACGACAGTATCAACGCTATCCTTTGATGTAACCATTATCACCGGGACATCATTATCTATTTTCTTTATTCTCTTCAAAACCTCTATTCCATCCAGGCCGGGCATCATGACATCCAGGCATATGGCGGCAGGCCCTTTATCCATCATTCGCAGGCATTCTTCGCCGTTCTCAAAATCCAGAACACCATAACCCTCCTTATTCAGCCAATGACCCAACAGACGACGTATAGAGATATCATCATCTACAATAAATATAAGTTCCTTTTTCATTTCAGTACCTTATAGAATATCCTGTCTTAATTGTGCCCGGTTTTTAAACCCAAACGTTCATGACAGGGCATTTCGCCACAATAACAAAAATGACAAAGCAAGTAGACGTTCACAGGTTCAAATTTTCGTTGAACCTTGAGCCTTTGAACCCTGAACCCTGAACGGTTATAAAATAAAAAGCCTGAAACATCATTCCGCTCAAAAATTTTTTCAGCGGAATCATCATTCTATACTTCGGCAATTCGTGCCCTTTTCCTAAATCTTGCTGTGGAGTTTTTGTCAAAAAAATGAATCTTGACAATCACCCTGAAGCAGGTCATATATATTAGTGTGTAATTTCCATTAATTTGATCTTAATTTTTTAAAACATATTTGCCTGAAGGAAAGACAAAACATGCATCAACCTTTTGCCATAAAACAAACTGCTGATTTAGTTCTATGGTGGTGGCTGTGGCACAGAGGAATGGTGCGCGTCTGCTCCTTTTAGGCTAAACCTTAAAGGCAAAGGCAAAGGCAAAAGGCCGTGGACACGCAAAGGTGTTCACGGCCTTTTTATTTTGGCTCATGGGATTAAAATGAACCTCTGAACCCTGAACCCTGAACCCTGAACCTTTGAACCTTTGAACCTTTGAACATATACAAGGACAAGATATCATGATCACTCCGGATCTGACCCAGTTCAAATCGCTGGCTAAAGACGCGAATATCATACCAATATGGAAAGAGATAGCAGTTGACTTTGATACGCCTGTATCTCTGTTTGCAAAGCTTGGAGAAAATAGTTATTCATTCCTGCTGGAAAGCCTTGAAGGCGGAGAGAAGTGGGGAAGGTACAGCTTTATCGGATTCAAGCCCTTTCTGATCTTCGGTTGTAAGGGGAATAATATCTTCACGGAGATTGAAGGCAAGCGTGAAAATATTACCGCCGCTGATCCGCTTGCTGCCCTCAGAGAAATAATGGCACGATTTTCACCGGCAGAGGTCCCCGGCCTCCCTCGATTCTATGGAGGGGCTGTTGGATTCATGGGATATGACATGGTTCGCTTCATGGAGCGTCTGCCGGAGAATCTTTCAGATTCCGCAGGGTTCAATGATGCGGTGTTCATGTTTCCCGAACTCCTGCTTGTTTATGACAATATCAAGCAAACTCTTAAGATCATTGCCTGTCTCCGGGTAGAACAGGAAGACAACGCAAAATCTGTATATATAAAAGGGGAAGAAGCTATAAAAGACGTGATCCGTCGCATTCGACACGGATTGGATTACCCCGCCCCGCCTGCAAATCCCGTCCCTGCCACCAGCCTCAGTCCGGAGGTCCCCCAAGAGCGATTTGAGGACATTGTCCGCAGGGCAAAGGAATACATCCGGGCCGGAGACATAATCCAGGTAGTGCTTTCTCAACGGTTTTCCGGCAAAAACTCTATCCCTACGTTTGACCTGTACCGTGCCCTTAGAAGGATAAATCCATCGCCTTATCTTTATTACCTGCACCTGGAAGACGAAGTGCTCATTGGTTCTTCACCTGAGATTTTAGTCAGGCTGACAGGCAATAAGATTGAAGTAAGGCCTATTGCAGGCACCAGACCAAGGGGCAAAGATCAAGAGGGGGACATACGCTTTGAAAAGGAACTTCTCGCTGACCCGAAGGAAAGGGCGGAACACCTGATGCTGCTTGACCTTGGAAGAAATGATGCCGGCAGGGTTGCCAAGATGGGGAGCTTAAAGATTGAGGATCTGATGACTGTGGAACGCTATTCCCATGTCATGCATATTGTCACAGGTGTTACAGGGGAACTAATGGATGGAAAGGACATGTTTGACGTACTGCAGGCCTGTTTTCCCGCAGGTACTGTGTCAGGCGCGCCCAAAATCAGGGCCATGGAGATAATAGAGGAGCTCGAACACGCCCGGCGGGGACCGTATGCCGGTGCTGTAGGCTACTTCGGTTTTTCTGGCAACATGGA
Organism: Deltaproteobacteria bacterium; assembly: GCA_030605675.1. Taxonomy (GTDB): domain Bacteria; phylum Desulfobacterota; class Dissulfuribacteria; order Dissulfuribacterales; family UBA3076; genus UBA3076. Next base: position 6,350 of record JAUWHV010000020.1, read on the forward strand.
TCTTGCCATCACCATTCGTACCCTCTGCCAGAAAAAAGATATGCTTTACCTCCAGGCTGGAGCCGGTATAGTTGCTGACTCAGACCCCACTTTTGAATGGGAGGAGACCATCAGCAAGGGGCAGGCTCTCATGCGGGCCATCCACGTCGCCCATGAGGAACTATCACAATGCTTATAGTTATCGACAACTACGACTCCTTTACTTACAACCTGGTCCAGGCCCTGGGAATGCTGGGGGCGGATATTAAGGTTGTAAGAAATGATAAAGCCACTGTAGAGGAAATAGCCTCCTGGACACCGGATCACCTCCTTGTCTCCCCCGGTCCCTGCACACCCAACGAGGCCGGCATATCCGTGGCTGCCATACGTTACTTTGCCGGGAAGATCCCGGTCCTGGGTGTGTGCCTCGGCCACCAGTCCATAGGTGTCGCATTTGGAGGCAAGATAGTCACGGCAGGAAGGCTTATGCACGGCAAGACCTCAATGATCACACACGATGGAAAGGGCGTATATCGCGGTCTGCCGAATCCATTCGAGGCCATGAGGTATCATTCTCTTCTTGTAGACAAGGCAACTCTTCCGGACTGTCTCGCAGTTACGGCGTGGTCGGAGCAGGACGAGCTCATGGGCTTCAGGCACAGGGAATTTCCGGTGGAGGGAGTACAATTTCACCCGGAATCCATCATGACTCCTGAGGGGAACAATCTTCTCAGGAATTTCCTGGAAATGTGAGGGAGGAGCGGGTTGCGAGTTGCGGGTTACGAGTTGCGGGTTGCGGGTTACGAATCACGAGCAACCAGCAACAAGCAACCAGCAACGAGCTAAGGATTAAAGGGGTATGAATACATTAAAAAAGGCTATTTCTGATGTTGTCAGCAGGAAAGACCTCAGCCAGGCTGAGATTTCGTCGGTTATGGAAATAATTATGGAGGGAGAGGCAACACCTGCCCAGATCGGCGCTCTCCTCACGGGCCTGAGGATGAAGGGCGAGACTGTAGATGAAATAGCCGGCGCCGCCGAGGTCATGAGGAAAAAGGCCCTCCGTATCCATATAAACTTGTCCCATGGAGAACCGCTTGTTGACACCTGCGGGACCGGAGGCGACGGGGCCCAGACCTTCAATGTGTCAACAACAGCCGCCTTTGTGGTTGCAGGGGCCGGTGTCAAGGTTGCAAAGCACGGCAACCGTTCCGTGTCCAGCAGGTCAGGGAGTGCGGATGTGCTTGAGGCCCTGGGTGTAAACCTGGCCCTATCACCGGAGGATGTGGCAAGAGCAGTGGAGACCATAGGTATGGGTTTTATGTTCGCCCCTGCCCTTCATCCAGCCATGAAATACGCCATAGGACCGAGACGGGAGATAGGCATCCGCACTATATTCAATGTCCTCGGACCCCTTACAAACCCTGCATGGGCAAATGTGCAGCTACTCGGGGTCTATGACCCCATGCTTACAAGGCCCCTTGCAGAGGTCCTCGGGCGCCTCGGCAGTAAAAGGGCCTGGGTAGTACACGGAGAAGGAGGGCTGGACGAACTCAGCCTTCTGGGTAAGAGTGTTGTGGCCCAGTGGGACAAGAATGAAGTCAAGGAATTCGTGATCAGGCCGGAAGATGCAGGGCTTAAGCCATGCAAGGCCGAGGATCTGAAAGGCGGAGACGCGGAAGAAAACGCCCGGATACTAAAAGACATAATCTCAGGTGAAAAGGGACCTAAGAGGGACATGGTACTCCTTAACGCCGGGGCAGCCATATTTCTTGCAGACAGGGCAAAATCCCTGAGAGAAGGAGTAGTCCTGGCTGCCGAGAGCATAGATTCAATGGAAGCCATGAAAAAACTTGAGGCATTGAAAGCCTTCAGTATGAGATAACACAATGAGCATTTTGGACACAATAATCGCCCACAAGAGGGCGGAATTGAAAAACAAGCATCGCAAAGGGCTTATCCCTCCAGGGCATGAAGTTTCTTCTCCGAGGGGATTTCGAGAGGCCCTGGTTTCCGATCCGGGGGTCTCGATAATTGCAGAGGTAAAGAAGGCATCTCCTTCAAAAGGGCTCTTATGTTCCAATTTTGACCCTGTAAGCATTGCGGAAGATTACCAGGCAGGAGGGGCAAGGGCTGTATCAGTCCTGACCGACGAGAAGTTCTTTCAAGGAAAGCTGGAGTTTCTTCCACAAATACGAAAGGAGATTGACCTTCCTCTCCTTAGAAAAGATTTTATAATAGACCACTTTCAGGTTGAAGAGGCCAGGCTCTGGGGGGCGGATGCAGTACTCCTTATTGTGGCCGCCCTTGATGACAGCATGCTTTCAGAGCTCATGGCCCACATACGAGAAAATGGAATTGATCCTCTGGTGGAAGTCCATAACGAAAACGAGATGGAAAGGGCGCTTGCTGCAAACGCTGATCTCATCGGGGTGAATAATCGTAACCTTGAGGACTTCAGTGTGTCTCTTGAAACCACTTTCCGGATAAGAAAGGCCCTGCCCCCGGAAATACC
>JAUWHV010000155.1 GCA_030605675.1 Deltaproteobacteria bacterium
CTGCGGATCAGAGATTCCTGGCTATATCCTTTGCAAAGTAAGTAATTATGACATCGGCCCCTGCACGGCGGATGCTGAGAAGAGACTCCTCCACGACCCTAGCTTCATCCAGCCAGCCCTTGGAAGACGCGGCCTTTATCATGGAGTACTCACCGCTTACCTGATAGGCGGCAATTGGAAGGGTGAACTCCTGCCGCAGAAGATGGATTATGTCGAGGTAAGGCATGGCAGGCTTCACCATGAGGATGTCAGCCCCTTCCTCAAGGTCCAGCATGGCCTCCCTCATGGCTTCCCTGGCGTTTGCAGGGTCCATCTGGTATGAGCGACGATCTCCGGATTTAGGAGCGCACTCTGCTGCTTCACGGAAGGGTCCGTAGAATGATGAAGCATACTTTACGGCATAGGACAGAATAGGAATCTGGTCAAAGCCGTGCTCGTCAAGTGCCTCCCTTATTGTTCCTACACGGCCGTCCATCATATCGGAAGGCGCTACAATGTCCGCCCCGGCCCTGGCGTGGGAGAGAGCGACCTTTGTCAGCAACTCCAGGGTCGCATCATTGTCTATCCGGCCATTTGAGAGCACGCCACAGTGCCCGTGGGAAGTGTACTCGCAAAGGCACACGTCAGTCACGACAAGGAGATCAGGCACTGACTTCTTTATGGCGGATATGGCCTTTTGCACCACACCGCTTTTTATCCAGGCATGAGAACCCCTTGAGTCTTTTTTTTCAGGAAGGCCGAATAAAAGGACTGCATTAATTCCCAGATCAAAGACTTCCTTGGCCTCTTTTACTACGGCATCCACAGAAAACTGATAGCAGCCGGGCATGGCATCAATAGGCTGTTTAATGCCTTTGCCATGTATAATGAAAAGGGGATAGATAAGGTGTTTCGGGCTTAAGGTGGTCTCACGGATCAGTGCGCGCAGAGATTCCGTGCGGCGCAACCTGCGGGGGCGATATTCAGGGTACATCATGGCAACCAATCCTCCAGCCTTTGAAGCAGATCATTTGCAGTAAAAGGCTCCTCAATAAAGTCGCTGCAGCCGGCATCGTGGAAACGTTCGCGCTCCGAAGAAGAAGCCACCGTACATATAAGCACTACCGGTATATTCTCGGTCTCAGGGGACTGCTTGAGAAGCACGCTCATAGACAAGGCGTCCAGTATGGGAATATCCTTACGTATGATCACCAGATCAGGCAACTCGGCCTTTGCCAGATCAAGACCTTCCTGGCCGTCCTCCGCAAGGAGCAGTCTGAGCCCGGTTTGGTTCGCCAGTTTACGGAGCGTCTCAATCACTGACTCGTTATAATCCACAAGGAGTATGGTCTGGTCTTCTTTCATAAACTAATAGCTAACCGCTAAAGGCTAATCGCTCAATTTAATAGCACTCACGAATAAGTCTATTTATATAGAGCTCCGGGTTATCCACTGCTTCAGCCGAAATATTAAAGACATCCTGCGCAGTCTTTTCCCTTATAAGAGTAAGACCATATTCAAGAATATTACACAATCTCTCGCACTGGACATAGAGATTGGAAGAATCATCCAGACAACTATACAGCAACATGTCCACTGCGTCTTCCTCTAAGTTAATCCTCAGACCGCAACGGTTAAAAAAAGAGTCCTCGTAACTTTTTATCTGCCCTATCCATAATTGCACCCTCTCACTGGCCTCCCTAAAGTCCAAATCTTCTTTAAGGGACAGCTGGGCTACGATGTCCAACCTATTATGTGTAAGCTTCAGCTTAGAGTCTTCCCACCGGGGTAACTCCTCCTGCTCAAGGCGAGAAATCAGGATCTGTTTTTCCTCAGCAAGCATGGCCTGATACCTTCTCAGTCTCGCCTTGTCCTTTAAATTCTCTAAAAGCTTTTGGAGCTCTCCCTCCGGACCATTAACCAGATTACTGGTCACTACCAAAAAAGACACGCTAATTGAGGGCAGCTTTTTTTCAAAGGGCAACAATACCCTTTCCACCACGCTCACAAGGGCCCTTGCCCCTGTATGTTCCTGATAGGCCTGACGGGCAAGGAGTCTCAGGGCATCTTCTTCGAATTTGAGGTCTATTCCATAGGCCCTGAAGTCCTGCTTCTTGCTCATGATAATCGGGTTGTTCGGATTACACAGTATCTCAAACAGATCCTGCTCTGAGAGCTCTTCCAGAATGGAAATAACAGGAATCCTCCCAACGAACTCAGACTCAAAGCCGTATTCGACAAGGTCCTGTGGCTTCACGTGCCGTAGCCACTCCATCTCATCCTGGTTATCGATCTCTGCGCCAAAGCCTATACTCTTCTTCCTGAGCCTGTCCTTTATTATGTCGCTAAGGCCCCCGAAAGCGCCACTAACTATGAACAATATACTGCGCGTATTAAGACTCAGTTTCTCCCTTTTTCCAGTCTTGCGGTATCTTTCTATGGCCTGTATCTGGGAAATAGGGTCATGGGGGACCCGCATGTCCACCTCGGTCTCCTCAAGGGGTTTTAATAAGGCCCTCTGGACCCCGGCCCTGGAAACATCCGGACCACTCATATGGTGAGAAGACGCAATTTTGTCAATTTCATCTATATAGACAATCCCGTACTGCGCCTTTTCAAGGTCACCATCCGCTTCCTGAACCAGGTCACGGACCAGGTCCTCTATGTCTCCTCCCACATAACCTGTCTCACTGAACTTTGTGGCATCGCCTTTCACGAAAGGTACGCCCAGTTTCGCCGCTATCAGCTTGACAAGATATGTCTTTCCAACACCCGTAGGACCTATGAGGATTATATTATTCTTTATGCTTCCAATCGAATGGGGATCTTTCCCCTTTTCTTGAAGATATGTGATCTTGTTAAAGTGAGTACATATCTTTGTAGCCAGAACGGCCTTTGCCATATCCTGCCTGACCACATACCTGTTCAGGTAGGCCTCAAGCTCCTCCGGCTTAAGATTAAAGCTTATTTTTGGGCCCTTCTCAGAATCAGCCCCTTCTTTCCGGTCGGTGCTATCAGGCTTTGCTTGCCAAGGGAAAACCATCTGGGACACTACCCGTATTCTGCCCCCATACTTTTTGGAAAGATAATTACTTATCTCCTTTTCCAGGTCTTTTTGTGAAGGCAAATTCACAGTCCTGTCAGGCTTCTCATTGGTGATATCAGTAAGTCCTGTGCCCGGATCCTTCAAAGCGTTTTTCTTATCATATCTCTTTTGCATATACATACTTTATAGCAGAAACAAGCTCCAAGCTCAATCCCCGCTCGTTAGGGCCTTGGCATCCATGTCTTTGCATACTATAGGCCCATGTGATAGTTTTAAAAAGGACCTCACGCAAAGGCGCAAAGAAAATTAAGAAAAAATTGCGCCTTTGCGTGAAATATGTCTTTTCTAAAAAAGTTTAAACTGCTTTTTAGCTTATATAAGATGGGAGAAAAAAGCAATGAGTGAAAAAATCGTAATTGTAGGCGCAGTGGCAGCAGGCCCAAAGGCTGCCTGCCGGGCCAGACGACTCATGCCGGATGCTCAGATTACCGTAGTGGACCAGGATGATCTGATTTCCTATGGAGGTTGCGGGATACCCTATTTTGTTTCCGGCGATGTAGCAGATGAAAAAGAACTCCGCTCAACCACCTTCAATATGGTCAGAGACGCTTATTACTTCAAGCAGGCAAAGGGTTTTGAAGTACGAACCATGACAAAGGCTTTATCTATTGACCTGAAACAAAAATTTCTCCATGTTGAGGACGTCCGCACCACGGAAAAGGACTCCATACCTTATGATAAGCTGATGTTGGCCACGGGAAGCAGGCCGAACGTACTTCCCATACCTGGAAATGACCTTGATGGCATCTTTACCATCAGCAGCCTGCATAAGGCCATAGCCATAAAGGACTGCCTTGCAAAAGGCCGGGTAGGCAAAGCGGTTGTAATCGGAGGCGGTGCCATCGGGATTGAAATGGCCGAGGCCATGGCTGATCTCTGGGGCGTGGAAACAACTATTGTCGAGTTCATGCCACAGATACTCCCCAGGATTGTGGATCAACCCCTTGCTTCCATGGTTGAACAGCACCTGAAAGAGAATGGTGTCACTGTATATACACAGGAAACCGCCCGGAAATTCGAGGGAGACGACCAGGGAAAGGTATGTAAGGTTATTACAGATAAAAGAGAGATTGAGGCGGATCTGGTAATAATGGCCGTGGGTGTCAGGCCCAGGGGAGAGCTTGCAAAAGATGCGGGCTTGCTGGTCTCTTCACAGGGCGGGATAATAGTAAACCAAAGGATGCAGACATCAAATCCCGGTATTTACGCTGCCGGAGACTGCGTTGAGACCTACAACCTGATCAGCGGGAAAAAGGCCTATGCGCCAATGGGCTCTATAGCAAATCGCCAAGGACGGGTGGTGGCAGACAATCTGGCAGGTATTCCCAGCACCTTTGACGGGGTAGTCGGGAGCTTTATCATGAAGGTCTTTGACCTCTCTGTCGGCGCTACCGGTCTCAGCCTGGATGTGGCCAAGGCAGAGGGCTTTGACGCTATAGGCGCCCTTTGCGCACAGTTTGATCGCGCCCATTTTTTCCCAACCAAGGAAAATATGTTCCTCCACATGGTCGTCGACAGGTCTGACAAAAGGGTACTGGGGCTCCAGGGAATAGGTGCCATGGGAGATGGGCTAATGGCCAGGATCAACGCCGTAGCCGGATTGCTAGAAAGAAAAGCAGTCGTCAGCGACTTCAGCAACCTGGAGCTGCCGTATGCCCCACCCTTTTCCACGGCTGTTGATATTCTGAATGCCACTGCCAACGTGGCTGACAACACGGTCTCCGGCCGGTTCAGGGCCATTGATGTAGAGGACTTTGTCGCCTGGCTAAACGGGGAGGAAAGTCACCCTGACTGGTTGGCCATTGACCTCCGCCATCCAGCCGAGGCGGCACACTTCATTGAAAAATTTCAAGACCGCTGGAGACTCGTGCTCTATGATAAGTTCCGGAGCGAATACGAACAGCTCCCAAAGGACAAGATGCTCATACTCATATGTAATGCCGGTGCCAAGGCCTATGAAGTCCAGTGTTTCCTTGACAGCGTCAACATGAAAAACACAGTTGTGCTGCCGGGCGGCCTTAATGTAATTCGTAATTTAGGGGTCGATTGGTGGCCGAGCTGATGTTGAAGGAGAACTCAAAAATGTCCATTCTTAGTTATCTGACTCTATTCCTAACGCCCCTCTTTTTCCTGGTCCAGGCCCAAGACTGCCTTGCGGCTGCCTGTCCTTCCAAGGAAACCATACAACAGAAGGTGGTAAAAACTTTCAAACCAGGCATCAGTGTCGTAAAGATCCAGCCTAGTGCTGTCCCGGGGCTCTGCGAGGTCCAGCTAATGTTTAGGGGCCAAAACAGCATTTTGTACACTGACCCCAAAGGGAAATTTCTGATCACCGGCCAGGTCTTTAAGGCCTCAGACGGGACCAATATCACCAAAGAGGCAATTGCTGATCTCAATCGTTTTACTGATTCCGACCTCAAACGTCTTGAAGACCTCACTGTCTTTACCATAGGTTCAAAAGGGGAAATTGTTTACTTCGTTACAGACCCGCAATGCCCATACTGCCACAAGGCAGAGAAAATTGTCACCCAAATGGCAGAAGCAGAGCAAATCCAGTTAAAGGTCCTGCTGTTTCCCCTCAGCTTCCATAAGGGTGCCAAGGAACAATGCATATCCATCATTTGCGACAATAAGGGTTTGGAAGACCTTCACAGCGGGTACAAATCGGAAAACCAGTGCGAGGAGGGAAAAAACAAGATTGAAGATACTCTCCGCTTCCTGCAGAAAAAGGGTATAACAGGCGTTCCGACCCATATCTTTTCAGACGGAAAGTATCATTCAGGAGTGCTTAAAAAGCAGGCCATGAAGAAACGCCTGGGGCTTTCAGAGGATGAGACCGCTCAGAAGGAATAAAAATAGTCGAGGTCTGCTCCCAGGCTATACCCTGGTGGCACTTGCAGTCCTGGCTGTCGCTGAGGTTTTTCTTTTTCTCAAGGTCCCTGTCGTACAGGACTATTTTTATATCCTTGCCTGGTGGCCTTACATAATCCTGGCTGACGGCCTGATTTACAAGCAACGCGGATGGTCGCCCATTAAAGGCAGGCCGGTTGGTTTTCTTTCGCTGGTCACATGGTCTGTAACCATATGGCTGATCTTTGAGCTCTTCAACTTGAGGCTCCAAAACTGGCACTATGTAGAACTCGTATCAAACCCTTGCTTCAGATGGCCCGGCTACACCCTTGCCTTTGCCACAGTCCTTCCAGGCCTCTTTGAGACATACTACCTGATAAAGACCTTGGGGATCTCAGAGCAAGTAAAGACCCGACCCTTTGCGATAACGCCGACAATTGAGAAGACCTTTCTGACAACAGGACTGATTTTTTTGGCCTTTTCCGTATTTCTGCCAAAATACTTCTTTCCATTGGTGTGGGGGGGATTTGTCTTCCTGTTAGATCCCATAAATGCAAGGATGAAAGGGCCCAGTTTACTTAAGGACCTCTCTAAAGGAAGACCTCAAAAAGCCATTCAGCTCTTGGTCGCCGGCATGGTATGCGGCCTGCTATGGGAATTCTGGAACTTTTGGACAAAATCCAAATGGATATATACGGTTCCCTTTGTAGGAGACATAAAACTCTTTGAAATGCCTGTCCTGGGATTTCTGGGTTTCCCCCCCTTCGCCCTTGAGTGCTATGTAATGTATAATTTTGCATGCTGCCTTGGCCTGGCCGTCCCCTGGGAGCAGGAAGTCAATAAAAAAAAGATGGGTTGGCATATCTTTGTCGTACTCGCCATTCAAATAGCGTTCTGGTTTTTTGTTTTTTCTCTGATAGATCAGCATACTGTTCATTCGTTCCATTGACGGATCATAGACTCCGGCTATATTGTCCTTCAGATAGTGTAATTCAGGTGGATAGACTGAAGGTAGAAGGCTAATAGGGACAAATCATGAGTAATCACATAAAATTAGGTGGATAGACTGAAGACTGAAGACTGTTAGGAACGAAACTTAGGGCGTTTGAGCGTTGCGAAATACTTGAAATCCTTCAGCCTTCAGCCTTCAACCTTCAACCTGAATAGTTGCCAGCTAGTTAATATTCCGTACCTAATAACAGGGGGAGGAAACCACTGATGAAAGACCTGAAACAGATGTATAAGACAATACTTGGGGACCAGTTTCCTCTAGAACTCCGCATATCCTTCGGGGATCAAACACTGATCTATCGCAAGCGGACCTGGAAGATAAAAAACAACACGACCGGAGAACTGGAAGAAAAAGGTATCCGTTATGGGGAAAACCCGGACCAGGAAGCAGCACTTTACGAACTTGTAAACGGAAACCTTGTCCTGGGTGACTGCTCTTATATTGAGGTTGGAAACGGTCTGGTAAGCTCAATCAACGAAGAGGATATGATTCAGGCAGGCAAGCACCCCGGCAAAATCAATCTCACTGACGTAGATAATTCTCTTAATATACTGAAATTTCTTGCCAAAAGCCCTGCTGCCGTCATAGTGAAACACAATAATCCATGTGGAGTAGCCTGCGGCATCACCCTTGAAGAGGCCCTTGTAAAGGCATCCGGGGCGGATAGGTTGGCAGCGTTCGGCGGCTGTGTTTCCCTCAACAGGTCTATAGACAGACCAACAGCCGAGGCACTTAACAACCAGTATCTTGAGGTTGTGTGCGCACCTGATTATGAAGAGGGCGCAGTAGATATACTGTCTCAGAAGAAAAACCTGAGAATTATCCGGATCAAACGGATCGACCAACTGGAGACTTATTGGGACAGGCGTTTCATAGACTTTAAGAGCCTTATAGACGGAGGAATCATAGTCCAGCAATCCCCTGTAAACAGAATCCGTACCAGGGAGGACTTGAAACCTGCTGAATGTGAATACCAGGGCAAGACGTACAAGATCAATCGTCTGCCGGATGACAGGGAATACGAAGACATACTGTTCGGCTGGGCAGTTGAGCAAGGAGTTACTTCCAATTCCGTAATCTATGTCAAAAATGGAGTAACTACCGGCATAGGCACAGGCGAACAGGACAGAGTCGGGGTAGCGGAAATCGCTGTCCACAAGGCATATACAAAGTATGCAGACATTCTCTGCTATGACAGGTTTGGAATACCCTACAAGGACCTTGAGCTCCTGGTAAGTAAAGGAGAGCGTGACGCTGCTGAAAAGCATGAGATCGATCAACAGGTAAAGGCAGACCGTGGCGGCCTCCCAGGCTCTGTTATGGTCTCTGACGCATTCTTCCCATTCAGGGACGGGGTGGATGTAGGTATCAATCAGGGTATTTCAGCAATCGTACACCCAGGTGGCTCCCTGAGAGATTGGGAGTCTATCGAAGCGTGTAACGAGGCCGACCCTTCGGTAACCATGGTCTTTACGGGTCAAAGGGCCTTTAAACACTAGGGTAAGCGTCAAGGGTTCAGGGGTTCAATGATAAATCAACAATCATCAATCAACAATCATCAATCCAATAAGGAGCATGACACTTTGAAGACACTCTCTCTCAAGATTGTTGAAAAAATAGATCTTCCAAACAATCTCGTTCTGGAATTTCACGACTATTCCCGGCAGGTAGCCGGGGACAGGTGGCTTGTGGGACTACTTGCCAGAATTCCAATAGAAATCAGTGAAGAAGATTTTGCTGACAGACCCAAGGAGCTTTATAAAGACTTTTTAAAAGAACAGGGACCTGTAATAAATTTCGAGCTGAAAAAAGAGAGGAACTTCATAGACGAAAAGGAGAAAGACCAGGTCTTTAGCCAAATGTTGAATGAACTGAATGAATATGCATTGTCCTACATGGGGCACAAATCCTTTGCAAAAGGATTCATAAAGCGGCAGATTCAAGCCTTCGAGGAAAAACAGAAGTGGCAGAAAGCAATCATCTGAGTCAACTGGATCGTCCTGAGATAATCGACTCCTTGTTCAAGGACCTAAAGGATTCGTATGGCACGACAAAAGAATCTCGCCCAGCCGGTGAGGCAACGGCAGAGGCACTGACAGCAAAATCCCCGGACGGCGTTGATATTCATTGCAGGGTCTTTCGTGGAATACCGGAAGAGCCTCACATTCTGTTTTTTTCAGCAGAGTATGACAATGAAGCAGATATCATTGATCTGGCAACCGGGTTTGGGCATTTCGGCATTACCCTGATAACAATGGACTATCGTGGATGCTGGGAGAGTGGTGGAGAACCTTCCATCAGCGCCTTGCCTCAGGATGCCGAGGCCTTCTATCAGGCTGTAAAAGACTGGTATGCCACAGAACAAAGGACCGGCCCGGTGGTATTCATGGGCCGTTCCCTTGGGTCTGCTGTTGCGCTGGATCTTGCCTGCCGCCACGACGATGACTCCCTGGCCCTTATTATGGAAAGCGCCTTTGACTTGACAGAAGGCTTTCTTTCAAGCAAGGGGATTCAAATAAACGAATTAGGGCTTTCCGGAAAGGACCCATTTTCAAACCGCTCTAAGATGAGTAACTACAGCAAAGCAGTACTCTTTCTGCACAGCCACCGCGACGAAGTCATATCTCTAAACCAGATTGAGTGGCTGGTGGTTGAGAGTCGCTCAAAGGCAACCCAGCTCCAGATCGTCCCCAGCGAATGCAGGGAAGACATTGCGGAAAAGTCAGGGGCTCTCTATTTTGCCGTCATAAAAGACTTTCTTAATAGACGTATGGGTCGAAGACCACGTAAAAGGCGTAAGAGGAAGAAGGGATAAGGCATGTAGCCGCGTCAGTGAATGATCTTCCCTGTCCACAGATCACGCAGGAAATTCTGATATGGCATTATTCTGATCTGCCCATGGACTCTTTCTTCCCTCTCATTGCAAACAACCATGGCCTTGCGGGGCGAATATTCCTCAATGAAAGCAGTGAGGG
>JAUWHV010000103.1 GCA_030605675.1 Deltaproteobacteria bacterium
ATTCAACATTCAAAATTCAACATTTATTGTGCGTCGCAGATTGGGTTTTTTCAGCGGAATCATTGCTGATTCCTGATAATACTGCCTAGATCTGATGTATTGAGCCCTTGCATAATCCGGGCATTTATATCCAGAGCGAGCTTCAGTGCCCTCCTGCCGGCCTCTCCTGTAACTTTTGGTTTTTCAAGGCCCTGCACTGCCCTTACGAATGATTCAAGTTCGTCATAGAGCATATCCGTTCCCTCGTGGGTCTTGAATTCAGGTCTGATGGCGGTCATCGGGCCTGCGCTTAAGTCTCTGGTTACAACCAGACTCTTGCGCTCTGCGCAATCCGCAGAGATATAGGCCCCTGGCTGAAATACCCTGATTCTGCGCATATCTTGGAGAGAAATCCGGCTTGCCGTAAGATTCGCAGTACATCCATTCTCGAAAATAAGCCTTGTGTTTGCAATATCCACTTTTGGGGTGAGTACCGGCACACCCACTGCCCTTATTTCTTTAAGAGGTGAGTGCACCAGGGCCAGTATTATTTCCAGATCGTGAATCATCAGATCCAGGACTACATCCACGTCAGTAGCCCTGTCCTTAAAGCCGCTCAGCCTGTGGGCCTCTATAAAGTGGGGATGCGTTACCTTTGCCTCAAGCACCTTTATGGCAGGGTTAAATCGCTCCAAATGGCCTACCTGGAGTATCAGACCTTGCGCCTTTGCCAAGCTGATGAGCTCATCCGCTTCCTCCACAGTGGTAGAGATAGGCTTCTCAAGCATGCAATGCACACCATTGGAAAACAGTATCTTGGCAACTTCGTGATGATGAATAGTGGGGACAACCACTGATGCCGCATCGATTTTTCCTACGATCTCATGGATATCGGTGTAGGCCCTGGTTTCCACCTCCTTGGCCACGTCCTGTGCACGCTCAAGAGACACGTCCACTACTCCAACAAGGTCTACTCCCTCCATCTGCGCGTACTTCTGGGCATGAAACCGCCCCAGATATCCCACTCCTATAACTGCTGTCCGAATCAATGTGTTTCTCCGTGTAACTTATTCAGGTTGAAGGTTGAAGGTTGAAGGATTTCAACCATTTCGCAACGCTCAAACGCTCTAAGTTTCGTCCCTAACAGTCTTCAGTCTTCAGTCTTCAGTCTATCCACCTAATTTTATGTGATCACGCAAGATTTGTCCCTATTAGCCTTCTACCTTCAGTCTATTCACCTGAATAGTTACTTCTCCGTGAGTGCCGTGCAGTATGATCTCCGTCAATGCCAACCACGGCTATTGACGACCTGTTAGCCAGATCAATGGTAGAATCCCTGTCAAAAAACAGGGTACGGCCGGCCTCCACAGCCAGGACTGATGCCTTGACCTGGATTATCTGCTCAATGGTTCCGACTCCCACGGAAGGAAGGTCAAACCTGGTATCCTGTGTGGGTTTACAGACCTTTATTACCACCGCACCCGGTCCACCCAGTTGCCCGCCCCGCCGGATGGTCTGATCTGTTCCTTCAATTGCCTCGACAGCCAGCACTGCGCGATCCTTGACTATCAGGCACTGGCCTATGTCAAGACGCCCTATCTCCCTTGCGAGTTCCCAGCCGAAGTGAATATCCTCCCACTGGCTCTTTGAGGGTTTGCAACAGGTCAACACACCGGAGGGAACAAGCAGCTCCTTTAAGAGGATAGTGGAGGGAAGAATCCGGATGCCTTCTTGCTCAAGCTCCGCAGCAATGGACCTCAAGATCCCGTCATCCAGCCTGTTGCCCAGGCGTCGCCATAGGTTTATTGCCCTAAGATCAGGGCGGACGTCCTTAAATATCCTGGTCTTTGTTATAGAGCCTGCGAATATGGCCTCTGACGCCCCTGCCTTTTTGAGTGTCTTTATGAGCTTGCCTAACTGCCCCAGGTAAATCCATTCAATTTGATCCACCTCCTCTGAAAGCAAGGGATCTGTCTCCCCCTTGTGAGCTACCGCCACTATCCCGCGGCCCTGTCTTCTGGCAGCCCTGGCGCACAGCAGAGGAAACTGCCCTCCTCCTGCCACGAGCCCCAAAGGATGGTCCTGCATTAAGGTTCCTCTTCTCCATTTGAGGCCATGGGCACGCCCCTTTTGGAAGACCTGATAAATTCGGTAAATCTCTTTACCTCGGGTATGGCTCCAAAGCGGGACTCCACGACATCAAGGGCATCTGTCACAGTATCACTTCCTTGAAAAATCACTCGATAAGCCTCTTTCAAGGCACCAATAACCTCTCTCGAAAGCCCTTGCCGTCTCAGCCCCACCAGATTCAGGCCATAGAGACGATCCCTTTGGCCCCAGTACTTCACATAAGGAGGTATATCCTTATTTGCACCTGACATGCCGCCTAGAAAGGCATTGGCACCGATTCGGCAGAACTGATGGATAGCTGACAGCCCGCCGATGATGACGTGCTCTCCTATTGCCACATGTCCCCCCAGAGTAACCCCGTTTGCCATGATCACATTGTCTCCAACCTGGCAGTCATGGGCCACATGACAATAAGCCATAAGCAGGCACTGTTTTCCGACTCTTGTAATACCGCCTCCACCCTGAGTCCCTCGGTGGACTGTGACGAACTCCCGAATTATAGTCTGGTCGCCAATCTCAACCCTTGTGGGCTCGCCGGCGTACTTCAGATCCTGGGGAGGGGCTCCAATAGATGCAAACTGGAAAACCTTTATCTTTTCTCCAAGCCGGGTATGGCCCTCAATTACAGTATGGGGGCCTATTTCCGTCTCCGGCCCTATCTCGACTTCAGGCCCGACAACCGCATAAGGCCCTATCTTAACTCCTTTTGCAATTTCTGAATTTGGGGAAATTATGGCTGTTGGGTGTATATTTCTCTCGATAATCATCAGATTGTCCAAGCACTACAATTTAATAGTATAGGGTTTTCCATTTTTTGGTCAATTTTATTAATAAGTTAGAGACTATCAGTCTGCAATAATGGTTCGTAGCTCTTAGCTCATAGCTTTGAGCTTTGAGCCTTGAGCTGTTACAACAGCTCGCCCTAAGGGCGCTAATTTATTGAACGGCTGCTATAAGCATAGCCTCTGCCACGACCTTATCATCGACAGATGCCTTACCTTCCATCTTCCATATAATCGATTTACGTTTTATGAGTTTTAATTCCATAATCAACTGGTCGCCAGGGACCACCGGTTTTCTAAATCGTACATCATCCATCCCTGCAAACACCATGAGCTTACCCTCAAGACCCTCCGGATCCGTATTCTTGGCAAAAATGATCCCTGCCTGGGCCATGGCCTCCAGGATAAGGACCCCTGGCATAATAGGCTCTCCGGGAAAGTGACCCTGAAAGAAAGGCTCATTTATTGTGACGTTCTTGAGTGTCTTGATGCCTACACCAGGTTCAACGCTCAAAACACGGTCAACCAGCAGGAAAGGATACCTGTGAGGCACCAGGGCCGATATCTCTTGTATCCGGAGTTGGCTATGCATCTTTTCCATTTCCCTCTCCTAATAATTTATCTTCAAGTCTGTCTATACGTCCTTTAAGATCACGGACTTGCTTTACCACCTCAGGAAGGCGCTTGAGAGCGCTTCCAACCCTTAAAAACAATTTGTGAGGCATTGCAGGAGACCCTGTAACCACCTCGCCTGCTGCCAGGCTCTTGGTAACTCCGGATTGCGCACCCACCATGACTCGATCCCCCAGTTCTATATGACCCCCTACACCGACCTGTCCTCCCAGCACCACTCCCTTACCTATACGGGTACTCCCTGCGATACCGACAAAGGCCACAAGCAATGAGTCAGCCCCTATAGACACGTTGTGGCCGACCTGTACGAGGTTATCGATCTTGGTACCCCGCCCTATACGGGTTTCTCCCAGGGCCGCCCTGTCTATGGTGACGTTGGCACCTATCTCTACATCGTCCTCTATCACGACTATGCCGATCTGGGGAATTTTTACATGGGATTCACCGCGCCTGACATAACCGAATCCATCGCTTCCGATCACCGTCCCTGCATGTACTGCCACCCTTTTCCCCAGGCGACAGCCCTCATACACTACTACATTGGGATAAAGGGTTGTCTCGTCCTCAATACACACATCATTTCCCACATACACCCCGGGATGGAATGTTACATATGGACCAATGCGCGCTCTATCACCAATAAATACTCCGGGATATATACTGACATTCCGGTCTATTTCACAATTCGAGCCCAAATGTGCCTTTGGACTCACTCCCAACGCACTGAAAGGCTTATCCAAAAAGGCAGATGCTATCAAGGCATAGGCGAGATATGGATCTTTAACCAGAATAGAGGGACGATCCAGCAGGTAGGGCCAGTCCTTTGGAAGTATCAAGGCCCCTGCCATACTCTTCTCCACCTCTTCCCCATAGCGGGATCCGACAGCAAAACTTATTTCGTCCGGCCCTGCAGCCGTCAAGGCCTGTATGCCGCTGACATTGAATTCAGGAGGTCCTTTGAGTTCTCCCTGCAACAGTTGGGCTATTTCTCCAAGTGTTTTCATAGTCTACCAATCACCAAATCACACAATCACCAAATCACCAAATTCAAAAGCTTCCCCCCATCCTGAATTCCCAGTTGCTCGCGTCATCCCCCTCCTCTTTATTTATATTGAAACCCCATTCTATGCGAAGGGGCCCTATGGGAGACAGCCACCTTATGCCGGGACCCACAGACATGCGTGTAGTTTGATTGTCGTAACCATTACCATCGTCCCAGCAGTTCCCCATATCCAAAAAGATTACACCATTCAGACCCATATTTTTCAACAGCGGAAAGATGGTCTCAAGCTGTATAAAACCCATGTAATTACCGCCGACACGATCTCCGGTCTCTGGATCTGTAGGACTTATACGGCCATACTTGTAACCTCTGACAGAGTCGATCCCGCCCAGGAAAAAGCGTTCGTAGATAGGGAGTTTTCCGTCGCTCCCCTCGGCCACATAGCCGGCTCCAGCCCTCACGTGGCCGATGATGGCCTTCCAGATGGGATGGTAATAGCTGACACGGCCTTCCAATTTCACAAAGGCGCTGTCACCGCCCAGTAGCCCCCCTGCATATTCAATTGTGATTCTGTTGTTCCAGCCGTGGGAGGGATTGTAGTAGTCATCTCTTGTGTCATAGGTGAGACCGGTGCTTACGGACCTGGTAGAATGGATATTACGTGAATCCTCTATGATTGTTGAGGCATTATCAGAAATGTCCGACATATCAGTATTATCCATTCTCAGCTTAATAAACGTACTGAGATCATCGTTCAGGGGATAGCCAAAACGCACCGCACCTCCCGTGCTGTCTTTTGTGTAGTCGTCATATTCCTGCTTCCAATTGTACAGATCAATACCAAAGGAAAGTCGAGTATCCCTGAAATAGGGCTCGACAAAACTCAGTGAGTATCGATTAGTCTCCGAGCCAAATATACCCTTGAAACTCAGGGTCTGACCCCTCCCAAGGAAATTCCTCTGACTAATCTCCCCCATGAGCATTAAATTTTCCACTGAGCTATACCCTGCCCCTATGCTGAAGGTACCTGTTGCCCGCTCCTTGACCTCCACCTTGAGGTTCATATATTCTTCGCTGCTCCCTTTGCTGGGGATAAGATTTACATCCTCAAAGTACCCCAACCTGTTCAGCCTTTGATTACTCTTCCTGAAGCCGGAGGCGCTGAAGGGCTCAAGCTCTTTGACCCTTAGTTCCCTCCTGATAACTTTATCCCTTGTCCTTGTATTTCCGACTATTTCTATTCGTTCAAACTTTACACTTGGGCCTGTATTCACCAGCAACGTAATGTTTACCAGCTTTTTCTCCGGGTCCTTTTCAATCCTCGGAGTAATATCCGCATAGGCAAAACCCTCATCTGCATATATATCTGTGAGCTTCAATATATCCTGGCGAAGTACCTGGCGGCTGAAAACAGGCTCCTGAGTGATCTCAAGCTCGCTTAAAAGTTTTTCCTTGTCCTTGAAAAAGTCCTGCTCTATATCTACCTGACCTACTCCATAACGACTTCCCTCTTCTATGGGAATCGTGATATAGAGCCAGGCATCTTCCCTCCGGATCATAGGGCGGCCCACTTTGGCATCCACATAACCCTGATTGTGGTAATAGGCGGCAATCCTTCCCAGGTCCCTCTCCAGGGCATCCTGCTTGAGGACAGCCTTGTCCCCCTTAAACAGGGCCACAATATTGCTCCAGGAAGGAATCCAGAGAGGTTTTTTTTCTGAGGTCTCCAATAATTTTTCTAATTCCTTATCAGAAAAAGCATGGTTGCCCTGGAATTCAATAGCCTTGATACGGACCTGCTCTCCTTCCGTAATCTCAAACACCACATCGGCTGTCTGCCCTGACACCTGTTCCACCGAGGCCAGAATACTGGTTCCGGCATAGCCCTTTTCCATATATAGGGCCTTGATCTTCTCGGCATTTTCCTGAAGGGTCTTTTCCTGAATAATAGTATATGGCTTAAGATCTATGATTTCGCGTATCTTTTCCTCTGAAATTTCTTTATTGCCGGAAAATTTGATTTCCTTTATGGCGGGCTTTTCTTTCACAATAAAGGTCACGATGCGACCGGAAGGACTCTCAGTGGCATCCACCTTCACGTCATTGAAGAAATCCATCTTATATATGCTGCTAATATCAGAGGCAATAATCTCAGGATCGAAAAAATCACCGGCCCTGGTCCCAGCCGCCTGCAGGATTGCATCGGTATCCACCCTCCTGTTACCACTGACACATACCTCCGCCACCAGGTAAGGGGCAGCCAGGACCTTTACCATCTCGGCTTCCATCTGATCCAGAAGCATACTCATCTCGCGCCGGTCCCCTTTGGCAAAAAGAATCCTAGGCTCACCAGCAGTATCCTCCAGGTCAACAAGCCTTAAATTCAGGCCCAACCACTCTCCAAGGCAGCTGATACTCCCATAAAACACAAACTGAACCTGTTGGGCCTTTCCAGCTTTAATAACATCATCCAAAGACTCTGGTGGTTTGTCTTTTGACAAAAGCACTGTATATCCACGAGATTCAAGGCGTTTGGAAAGTCCTTCCCTTACCTCATCTGCCAGGCATGACTTATCTTTTGGTCCATAATAAGCCAGTGGTGTCCCGAGAATGGTTGCAGATGGAAGAGAAACGCTCCCCATGGTACTGGAGACCGGGATAAATTGGAAAGGCAGAGACAAAACCAGACATACGGCAAGTAAATAAAATGATCTGTATATAGAGGCTATCAGTCTTCGTAGGACATTAGATGTTTTCATTTATTATTTTCCATATGAAATAAAATCAAATTAATTACCACCATCAAGATATACGTCCAACACCAAAACCCTTAAGTTCAGAGGCGTTGAGCTCAACAGCCCGGCCCCCTGCCAAACCGACACATCGGTCCAAACGGCTTGCCAAGGCCAAATTATGGGTAACAACTACCACGGTCGTGCCGTATCGTCTATTTAAGGTAAAAATTAATTCCGCGGCCTTGTCTCCAGTCCTTTCGTCAAGATTTCCAGTAGGTTCGTCAGCAAGGAGCAACCTGGGTTTTCTTACCATGGCCCTTGCCAGGGCTACTCGCTGCTGCTCACCACCTGAAAGCTGACCAACGCGGTGATCAAATCTCTTTTCAAGACCGATTTCAGCCAGTATATCCTTTGCCATTTCCCTGGCCTTGGGCCTGGATTCCCCGGCCACAAAACACGGCATCATAACATTCTCAAGGGCGGAAAACTCCGGCAAGAGGTGATGAAACTGAAAGACAAATCCCAGTTCTTCATTACGAAACCTGGAGAGTTTAGTATCACTCCAGGAAA
The DNA here is from genome assembly GCA_030605675.1 of Deltaproteobacteria bacterium. Lineage (GTDB taxonomy): Bacteria > Desulfobacterota > Dissulfuribacteria > Dissulfuribacterales > UBA3076 > UBA3076. Next base: position 7,833 of record JAUWHV010000103.1, read on the forward strand.
ACACATTCTCTCCAAAGTGGAAAACCTTACCGCTGGTGGGGCAATCCAGGGTGCCCAGTATGTGAAGGAAGGTGGTCTTCCCAACCCCTGAAGCCCCAACCACTCCAACAATTTCACCAGAATAAATCAAACACTTGAGATCCTTCAGCACCTCTACCTTGAGTCCGTTGTTCGTAAAGACCTTTCTAAGACCATCAATTTCCAAAACCAAGGTTTTGCTGCTCAAACTACGAGGAGACAAAGGGTCTCTTGAACCAGCAGGTTCTAACAATGTTTTTTGAGCTTCAGACATATTAATGAAATAAGGTAACTATTCAGGTGGATAGACTGAAGGTAGAAGGCTGAAGTAACCGCCCGCTTCGCTCAAGACGCAAAGAAATGACGGGGATGAAAAAAAGGCTTACCGCAGAGTTTAGAGGATTCATCTCTGTTCGATCGTTGCGAAATGCTTGAAATCCTTCAGCCTTCAACCTTCAGCCTTCAACCTTCAACCTGAATAGTTACGAAATAAGTTAAAAAAGTGATCCCATTGATAACAAATAAGACTATCTCAATCAAGTAAAGAGGTACATGTAATTTTGAATGTTGAATGTTGAATGTTGAATTAAGGTAAAGTATATGTCTTTTAAATTTTCTTCCACAATTTAGCATTCAGCATTCACAATTCAGCATTATCTATAAACAGGAGGACACAATATGTCCAAACTGCCTGTGCTTTTCGGTCTGCATAACCACCAACCCCTTGGCAACTTTCACCAAGTTATAGAGAGGTTGACCAACACATGCTATCGCCCTTTTCTGCAGGCCATCTCCAATGCCTCATGGCTTTCATTTTCCATCCATGTTAGTGGAACTCTTCTTTCCTGGTGGGAAGACAACGATACTTCAATTATTGACCTCATAGGCAGCATGGCAGATGAAGGACAAATAGAGCTTTTAGGCGGTGGTTTTTATGAACCGGTCCTTGCTGCCATATCCCGAGAGGACAGAAAAGAACAAATACTAAAACTCAGTGAATACATTGAGCGGCGTCTTGGGCAAAGACCCAAAGGAGTCTGGCTTACAGAGAGGGTATGGGAAAACCAGATAATTGAGGATCTTTTGGATGCGGGCATACAATTTGTTGTCGTAGATGACCGGCATTTCCTTGTAACAGGTTTTAATAAAGAAGATCTCTATGGCTACTATCTCACAGAGTCAGGTGGAGAGACACTGGCGGTTTTCCCAATAGATGAGACTTTACGTTATCTTATCCCCTTTCTGCCAATGAACGAGCTTGAGGCATACTTGAGACAGATTGCTGCAAAAGGGAAAATGGCTATTTATATGGACGACGGAGAAAAATTCGGCGCTTGGCCCGGGACTCATAAGTGGGTTTACGAAGACGGATGGCTTGATAATTTCCTGGAGGCCACTTCCCGATGGAAAGAAGAATTCATTGACTGGACTACATTTTCACAAGTCATGGATAAGGTACCCGCATCAGGTATCTGCTATCTCCCCAACGCATCCTATGAGGAGATGGAGCAGTGGGCTCTTCCTGCAGGCAATATTCTGAAGCTCCAGGAATTGATCAAGTCCTTGGGCCCGGAAGCCAAAGAGGTCTACAAGCCATTTTTGCGTGGAGGGCACTGGAAAAATTTCTTTGTGAAGTACCCGGAATCAAACCACATGCACAAACGCACTGCTGCTGTAAGCCGGATGAGCCTGAATACCCGCTTACCCGACAGACAGGCCAGGGATTATATCCTTTCGGCCCAGTGTAATGACGCCTATTGGCATGGTATCTTCGGCGGTCTTTATCTTCCACATTTAAGAAATGCTGTGTGGCAGTCAATACTCAAGGCCGAGGCCAAACTCCGCAAAGGACAAGACCTCTCAATCGAGGAATCAGATATTAATAAAGACGGCCTCCCGGAGATCATCATTTCGTCCGGAGATGCCTGTCTGGTCTTTGAACCACACTCTGGTGGACAGTTAGTTGAGTTCTCCCTGCTCGACCCCCCTAACAACTATTGCAACACCCTGACCAGAAGGCCTGAAGCATACCATCAGGCCCTGAGAAAAATCCTGGAGAATGGGACATACGACAATAACGGAGAACTAAGTGAAGGTGTCTCAAGCATCCACAAGCTTACAAAGACCGTGGACCACTCCATGCTGGATGAGCTCACATACGATTGGTACAGAAGGAATTCCTTTATAGACCACTTTTTTGACCCAACGGCCATCCTCAGTGATTTCAAGAGGTGCGATTTCAGAGAATGGGGAGATTTTGTCAACCAGCCCTTTGAATCCCGTATTGACGGGGGAACTCTTATTTTTGTAAGAGATGGAGGTCTCTACGTGCCCGGCTCCCCCAAAAGGCCGGTTCGTCTGACCAAGAGCTTCATCTTCAAGAATAGGGGCATGGCAATCACTGCCAAATACGCCCTTAAAAACGATTCTACAGACCGGATAAACTGCCGATTTGGTATAGAATGGAACATCTTTCCGGCATTTTTGGCCTTAGGAAACGGGAAAATCCTTGTGGGAGGACAAGAACAGAATTTCAGTTCTCCATGGGAGCAGACAGGGAATAAGATAACCTTTGTGGATCAGGCAATAGGTGCCGAACTCCATATTGAGCTTGGCCGGGACAACACTATCTGGGGATTCCCGGTGAACACGGTAGCCCAGTCAGAGAGCGGTTATGAAAAGACCGTCCAGGCTATTTCCATCATGGTCCATCAAGAACTGATACTTGAACCAGGAGAGGAGTGGCAACAAGGAATCACCTGGCAGGTGGAGACAGCAGCCCTGAAGAGCGCCTTTTATCCGGGTTGAGCTATACTTCGTGTCTGAACGAAAAGGCCGTTCAGACACAATTTTGAATTCTTAATTTTGAATTTTGAATTAAAATTCGACATCCTCAACCAAGGATATAGTTTCCCCCCTCTATACGCAGGCCTATACCCTTTACTATTGCAGTAGACACCGTCTTCCTGGCTGTTGCCAGAATTCGCCCAAAGGTCTGTCTGGAAATGCCCATCCGTACAGCAGCAGCGTCCTGATCCATTCCCTCCATATCGCTCAGACGCAATGCCTCAAGACCTTCAACAGTCAGAACAACTTCATCAAGACCGCGCAGCGGTATGCCCCTTGGCTTGAAATAGGTCACCGTAGGCTCCTGATCAACTTTTCGCCATTTAGGGGGTCTGGCCATAATTTCTCCTCT
>JAUWHV010000158.1 GCA_030605675.1 Deltaproteobacteria bacterium
AGAGGAGAAATTATGGCCAGACCCCCTAAATGGCGAAAAGTTGATCAGGAGCCTACGGTGACCTATTTCAAGCCAAGGGGCATACCGCTGCGCGGTCTTGATGAAGTTGTTCTGACTGTTGAAGGTCTTGAGGCATTGCGTATGAGCGATATGGAGGGAATGGATCAGGACGCTGCTGCTGTACGGATGGGCATTTCCAGACAGACCTTTGGGCGAATTCTGGCAACAGCCAGGAAGACCGTGTCTACTGCAATAGTAAAGGGTATAGGCCTGCGTATAGAGGGGGGAAACTATATCCTTGGTTGAGCGGTAAGCGTTCACTACATTAAAAGATGAACGTCCAACATCGAACATCGAACGTCCAACATCGAACGAAAAACAAATATCCAATACCGAACACTCAACGGCTATTTCTGTTTCTTATCAGCCGTTTTGATACAGAGGGGAGCAGTCTTTCTTCCAGGTCATAAGTCTGTTTCTTCATCTTTTCCCATTCAACATTCGATGTTGGACGTTCGATGTTCGATGTTCATTAGTCCATCCGGAGTCATAGAGACAACTCACAAACCCTTTTCAAGACCTTCCACGTGCTGCTTCATCCACCACAGGAGTATCAGTCCGGGAAGGGCCACCAAGGTTGTGATGAAAAAGAACTGGGGCCAGCCCACCCAGTTGACCAAAAATCCTGATGGTGGACCCACAAAGATCCTCCCCAAAGAGGCAAGGGCTGATAACAGGGCATACTGGGTTGCTGTAAAACGATGGTTACAGAGTGCCATAAGAAAGGCCACAAAGGCTGCTGTACCCATGCCCCCGGATAGATTTTCAAAACCAACTGCGGCAATCATTGCTATGTAGCTCTTGCCGATCCATGCAAGCACCATGAAGGAAAGATTGGATACTGCCTGCAATATCCCGAAAAACATGAGCGCGCCAAAGAGTCCGATCTTTGCCATGAGCCCTCCCCCCAGCAAGGCACCCCCAATAGTGGCGACAAGACCAAACCCCTTGTTTATTGTCCCCACGTCAGTAGGGCTAAAACCAACTCCGCGGATAAGAAAGGCAGTAGTCAAAGTACCGGCAAAGGCATCCCCAAGCTTGTAAAGTACAATAAGTGCTAAAATGGAAATGGCTGCCGGCCTTGAAAAAAATTCCTTAAAAGGGCCGGAAATAGCTTCGGCCATGCTCCCGGGCGGCGAAAGCGAAAGCCTTGGCTCCGGGCCTGTAACAGTTCCAAGGATTCCCAATGCCATGATACCCGCCATTAGAATATACGTGTTTTGCCAGCCTATGCGATCTGACAGTATGAGGGCCAAGGCCCCGGATACCAGCATGGCAATTCTGTAACCGGTAACTGAGAGTCCAACACCAAAACCCCGCTCCTTTTCCTCCAGTAAATCAGTCCGATAGGCATCAATTACAATATCTTGAGATGCAGAACTAAAGGCCACCATCAGAGCAAGGCAGGCCATAAGGAAAGGAGCGCCCGCAGGAGCCGTGAAGGCCATGGCAAATATCCCTAACACCAGGATTCCCTGGGTGAGTAGTATCCAGCCCCTGCGTCTTCCCAGCCACGGGGGGCAAAAGCGATCCATGACAGGTGACCAGAAAAACTTCAATGTATACGGAATCCCGACAAGAGAAAAAAGGCCGATAGTGCGGATATCCACACCATCCACTGTAAGCCAGGCCTGCAATGTCCCGCTGGTCAGGGCCAGGGGAAGCCCTGAAGCAAATCCAATAGGCAACATGACTGCCAGCCGTTTTGAGGCAAGGAACGGAATTAAAGATCTGAGGCGTGAAATACTCATATATGGACAAAAACGCTGTCTATGATTTTGCAATTTCCTTTTGCAGAGACAGTAATAATAAACTATAACATCTTTAGAAAAATCAGGCATAATTACACTGCAAGAAGCCTGAAGCATGATTTTGCTCAAAAAGTCTGAGATGCAAGGCGCCGAAATCAGCTCAAGGCTCAAAGCTCAAGGCTCAAAGCTCTAAGGGATACCGTAATCAACCCCTTTTAGCTTTCAGCTTCAGGCTTTCAGCTCTTATGCAACGCGGCAGATTGAGTTTTTTCAGCGGAATCATCTGATTGAATTCTTAATCCTGAGCCCATGATAGGTTTTTTAGAAGAAAGTTTTACTCACGCCCTGATGATTACCGGCTTTGTCTTTATGATGATGCTGGTGATTGAGTATCTGAACGTCCTTTCCAGGGGATTATTTCATCAGGAACTCCACGGCAGCCGATTGAAACAGTATCTGCTGGCTAGTTTTTTAGGAGCAACTCCCGGCTGCCTCGGAGCCTTTGCGGCAGTGACCCTTTATTCCCACAGGGTGTTCAGCCTGGGAGCTGTGGTGGCCGCTATGATTGCCACCAGCGGAGATGAGGCCTTCATCATGTTGTCCCTGATTCCCGAGAAGGCCCTATTAATTTTTTTAATCTTGTTTCTACTAGCTATTTTTGTCGGTTTTCTGACCGATACCTTGCTCGGAGATAAGGCGATCAGTCGATCAGGATGTCAACAAGAATTCGAACTCCACGAAGAAGATGTGTGTCACTGTTTTCCCTGGGGACGTATAAAAGAGCAATGGACACATTGCTCCGTGGCCCGCGGAGTGCTGTCCGTCACTTTGGTATTGTTTCTTTTCGGGATACTCAGCGGCAAGCTGGGGCCGACTACATGGAACTGGATCAGAATCACCCTCTTCATGGTTTCGGGAGTGGCGCTTTTTATCGTATCCACAGTGCCGGAACATTTCTTGGAGGAACATCTGTGGGAACATATAGCAAAAATCCACGTTCCACGAATATTCTTCTGGACATTCTCAGCATTATTCCTCATGCACATTCTTATTGATCAACTTCATCTTGAAGGCTGGATACAGCAAAACCAGCTAATCGTATTGGCAGTTGCGTGCCTGGTTGGGGTCATCCCGGAATCAGGTCCGCACCTGATATTTCTCACCCTGTTTTATCAAAATGCCATACCCTTCAGCATCCTGCTGGCAAGCTCCGTGGTGCAAGATGGTCATGGCATGTTGCCTATGCTTGCCGAATCCCGCCTTGATTTTTTCAAAATCAAGGGCATCAATTTATTTGTCGGGTTATGCGTGGGTCTGACAGGTTATTTGACCGGATGGTAATATTAAAGTAATCCGTGTAATCTGCTTGCCCTGTGAAATGCGTAGCCTATTTCTCTGGGGCGAAATCTGTGGATTAAAAACCATGTTAGAAAAATCTGGAAATGTGAGGCGGATCAGGATAAATAGAGAAAGCATTTCTACAAAGGTACGAAACCCATAATAGAAAGAGAGAGCTATGAAAATAATCGTTGCAGGAACCGGCTATGTAGGTCTTGTACATGCTGCAGTGTGTTCAGAATACGGCCACGAAGTGTATGCGTATGACATTGACGCTGACAAGATTAAAGCATTTTCAACCGGTCAGACTGAAAAAATTGAAAAATACGTCAATGAACCGGGATTGACTAATATTATCAAGGAAACACTTGGCAAATACCTATTCTTTACTCCTGATTTAAACTCAATCCTAGAAGGTACTGATGCTATTTTCATGTGTTTGCCGACTCCTCCAAATCTGGATGGCTCCACTAATCTTACTTATTACAATGCCGCGGCTGAAAATATTGCCATGACAGTTGCAAAAAGGAAGGACAAGCGCAGGCTTGTTTTTGTGAATAAAAGCACTGTACCTATTGGGACAGCACGACACCTGCAGGAGATCATGGATACCCATAGCGTGGAAAACTTTGGTGTTGCTTCAAATCCTGAATTCTTGGCGGAGGGAACGGCTGTCGCTCAGGCACGAAGTCCGGACCGGGTTGTAGTAGGTTGCGACAACGAAGAGGACTTTAAAATTCTTCGCAGGGTATACTCCCAATTTGTCAATCATGTTCGAGTAAAATACATAGAGACCACACCTGAGTCTGCAGAAGCAATTAAGTACGTTGCCAACACCTTGCTTCTCACCTACATATCCTTCTGGAATGGCGTGGGAGCGAAAATTGGGGAAAAATACCCCAATGTCAAAATAGATGACCTTAGGCTCGGAGTTACGGCAGACGACAGAATAAGTACATGGGGATCATCTGTGAGCAATGGAGCAGGTGGAAGTTGTTTCGGGAAAGATATCGCTTCATTAATTTATCAAATGCGAAGAGTAAACGTAAGCACGAAGATGCTTGAAGCTTCCTATGAAGTTAACGAATTTCAGAAAGTCTACCTCATTGACAGGGCCATAACCGAGGCCGGGTTCCAGTTCAACAACAAGACAATTGCTGTATTGGGTTTGGCATTCAAGAAACACACGAACGACATGCGGGATGCTTCTTCCATCAAAGTTATCGAATCTCTGCTGGGGAAAGGGGTGGCCAAGATAAAGGCTTACGACCCTTTAGCAATTGAGACTGCAGCGACCGAGTTTTCCATATCTAAAAATATCCTTTTTGAAAAAATTGACTATTTCCATACAGCCAAAGAGGCACTGGAAGGATCTCACGCGCTTTTCGTTTCCTCTGACTGTGAAGAATTCCGGGGGCTTTCCCGAACTATAGAGGAAAGCGTTAAACCACCTTACCTTGTGATGGACGGGCGGCGCATGATTGCGGATTTCGAAGAAATGGTTGCCAAAGGATTCAGCTATTTGGCGGTGGGCGCGATGGCTATGAAGCCGGAATAAAATTCTATAGGGATATGATTATGAAAGGAATAATCCTGGCTGGGGGCTCAGGAACGCGCCTGTATCCAATTACCCGTGTGGTAAGTAAACAACTTATGCCTGTTTATGATAAGCCTATGATATATTATCCATTATCAGTGCTGATGTTGGCAGGTATACGTGAGATACTGATTATATCCACCCCAGAGGATTTGCCCAGGTTCAAAGAACTTCTTCATGATGGTTCACAATGTGGCCTTTCCATCTCTTATGCAGAACAACCGCGCCCAGAGGGATTGGCTCAGGCCTTTATTATTGGAAAGCCATTCATAGGCAGTGATAAAGTGGCACTTGTCCTTGGGGACAACATATTTTTTGGACATGGGCTTCCTGACATACTAAGGAGATGCAGTAGTTTTGAAAAAGGTGGCATTGTCTTCGGGTATTTGGTGCGTGATCCTGAGCGTTACGGGGTGGTTGAATTTGATCAACAGGGAAATGTTATTGGGATCGAGGAAAAGCCGGCAAAGCCCAAATCCAAATACGCTGTTCCCGGACTCTATTTTTATGACAACGACGTAGTGAAAATAGCAGAAGGCCTCAAACCCTCAGCCCGCGGCGAGCTTGAAATCACTGACGTCAACTTGGAATACTTGCGGCGTGGTAAGCTTCGAGTGGAACTTCTGGGGCGGGGATTTGCGTGGCTTGATACCGGGACACATGAGTCCCTCCTGCAGGCGAGCGATTTTGTACAGGCCATTCAGGAACGACAAGGGCTCAAAATTGCGTGTATTGAAGAGATTGCCTTTCGTCTTGGCTATGTAGATAGGGGACAACTCAGAAACCTCGCCAAAGATATGTTGAAAAACGACTATGGCCAATACCTGATGGAGGTCCTTTCAGAGAAAAAAGCCAATGAAATTTACCAAGACACCATTTCCTGATGTTTTTCTGATTGAGCCGGATGTATTCAAAGACACCCGTGGTTTTTTCATGGAAACTTACAATCAGAGAAACTATGCAGAGGCGGGAATAGACAAAGTATTTGTTCAGGACAACTATTCTCACTCCAGGTATGGCATCCTTCGAGGACTTCACTACCAACTGAAAAATGCTCAGGGGAAATTGGTATTTGTAATAACAGGCGAAATATTTGATATTGTTGTGGACATACGAATTGGCTCGCCTAAGTTCGGGCAGTGGTTTGGAACCCATCTTTCAGCAGAGAACAGGCGACAGATTTTTGTGCCTGAGGGTTTTGCCCACGGGTTCATCGTGCTGAGTGAAAGCGTTGATGTTATATACAAATGTACTGATTTCTATACCCCTGGGGATGAGTATGGAATTTTTTGGGCAGACCCAAGCATCGGTATTGATTGGCCTATAAAAAACCCTATCCTTTCAGACAAGGATAGCAAAAATCTAAAATTAAGTGAGATCCCAGAGGAACTTCTGCCCGCATTCCATTCATAGTCAACACAAAGGACGAATTCAGAAACATGCTTTCAGACCCTGATATGCAGGTGAAGCAAGCAGCCATGAAGATCTTGAAAAAAATCGGTTAATGTTGGCAAAATATCCCGAAATCATTGACAAACTGATAAAAAGAGCAAAGTCCGGCGAATTAAGGCACTTTAATTTGTCCTCTTTCATGTCAGACAAGTCCCTGGAAAAGGTATTTGCGGAAATTGACAGGGCCATGAAATTCTTCTCGGTCTACATTTTTATGGAACGGCTTGAGGATGATCTTTGGGAAGACGACCGTTACACTGAGAAAGAGGAAGTCCATTTCACCTATAACAGCCAAAATCGCTTTATCTTTCATCGAGAAGAAGAAAGCCTGTGGCTTAACTTTTTTGATTTGGTTGGTAATTTCCAGATTGACAAGAGTTTTCGCCGTTGCTAACCAGCTCTAACAGCTCAGTTTTTGTCATCCCATCACCTCTTAGAAACCGTACTTTAGCCAGCGCATCTCAAAAGCGTCCTTTCCCCCTTCCAGGACCTCTTCCACAAGCTCCCGAACAAGGCGAGTGTTGATTAGACCCCATATGCTCTCGAAAAAGCTCTAAGGCGAAAGGCTTGACATCTTTACGCCCGACGGCATAAGTAAGAAGCAATTCCATCGATCTTCCATCATTGACTTCCAGTTTCT
>JAUWHV010000143.1 GCA_030605675.1 Deltaproteobacteria bacterium
TTGCATAAAAAAGTTGGCCCTGTATCTGGCAAGACCTGGAATTTCATATCCAAAGTCAACGTCTCCGGTTTCTTCAAAGACCTTGATCTTATTCTCAGGGGCAATTTCATAGAGCATTGCCTTTAATTCATCATTTTCCAGCGTTTTGTATTTTATACGATGAAGGCTGCCTCTAATGCGAAGAATGGGAGGAGAACCCGATGCCAGATGGAGGTCCGAGCCCCCTTGTTCATTCAGCAATTTGAAAAAAGCGTCTATCTTGGCCATAATAACAAGTGTACCTCCCGGTGAAATATTACAAGCTTATTTATCTGAGGCCCTGGCTACTTTATCGGCCTAATGTGTTAAAAGACTTAAACCCGTAAATCGGAGCACGCTCTATCATGAAAGTTTAAACCTTGATCGTCTGTTACTTGGAAGCTATACTGCCTTTGTCGAAACTGGAAATTTGAAATTAGGAATTAGGTAACGCATCTACGTTTTTGTATTTTTTTCCAATTTCCAATTTCAAGTTTCAAGTTTCACTGCCAAAATACAAGATCAACAATATGATCTCTATTGAATCATCCATTATTCGGCTTAAAGATGTTTCCAAAAAATATCCCCCGGATAATGTTGTGTTTTCCGGCATTGATCTGGAGATCGAAAAGGGTGAATTCGTTTTCCTGACCGGTCCCAGCGGTACAGGGAAAAGCACTATGCTACGCATCCTTTTTTGTGCTGAACGGCCTGCATCAGGAGAGATCTGGGTGGACGGTGTGGCACTCTCATCCTTTTCAAATGCCCAAGTGCCATACCTGCGGAGAAAAATCGGTGTAATTTTTCAAGACTTCAAGCTCCTCTCAAATCACACCATATTTGATAATGTGGCCCTGAGCCTGGAAGTAATCGGCCTGGGAAAGAAGCAGGCAGAACAAAGAGTAATGCAAGTGTTGGAAGGGGTCGGGCTTGCAGGAAAAACGAGTCACTATCCGTTGCAGCTATCAGGAGGTGAACAACAGCGTGTAGCTATTGCCAGGGCCGTGGTCAATAGACCTTCCATAATTCTTGCTGACGAACCCACAGGAAACCTGGACCTGCAACGCACTGAAGAAGTAATAATGCTTATGGAAGAACTAAATGCCAGGGGGGCAACTATTATTTTTGCAACCCACGATGACAGACTATTTGAAAATACCCATCGCAGAGTGCTAAGACTCCTTAACGGAAAAATCAGGATATGATTCCGCTGAAAAAACCCAATCTGCGGCGTACGATAAATTTTGAATGTTGAATTTTGAATGTTGAATTAAGGTAAAGATATATGTCTTTTAAATCTTCTTCCACAATTCACAATTCACAATTCACCATTCAGCCTTGTCTATAAAGGGATGCATCTCGGGCTTTTTGAGGGGAATCATGTTTCAGACTTTTTGCAGTGTAATCAGGATGTAATAATGACTTTAGCTATCCTTTGCCGCAGGGCATTTTCCGACCTTAGACAAAACTTTTGTGCGCAGCTAATAACTACAATGGTGGTCAGCCTTTCCATCCTGATTTTTGCCTTTTTTACCTTGCTCTACTTTAACCTCCAGCACTTTGTTGATAGATTTGGTTCAGAGCTTGGCCTGGTGGTTTTCCTCACTGAAGATACACCAAAAGACCGGATTCCATCCCTCTACCAAAAGCTTACAGGACTGTCGGAAGTGGAGAAAGTAACTTACATATCTTCAGAAGAAGCCTTTGGAAGGCTGGAGAAATTTCTAAAGGATGAGAAAGAAGTGCTTGAAGGAGTTGATCCCCAGTTCCTGCCCCCTTCTTTTGAAATCCAGGTCAACAGGGCTGTGTTCCAGTTGAAGAGAATTAAGCAACTGGCCGGAGAAATAGACAAGTGGCCCGAAGTATCCAAGGTCCGGTTTGGGCAGGAGTGGATAGACAGACTGTATGTTTTTTCAGGTCTTGTTCGAACTATTGTGGCAGTAACCGGAATCCTTTTATTGTTCACCGCTGCTTTCGTGGTCACAAACACCATAAAGCTCACTGTTTATGCCAGACAAGAAGAACTCAAGATAATCCGCCTCGTTGGAGCGACAAATATGTTCATACAAGGTCCTTTCCTTGTCGAGGCCTTTTTGCAGGGCCTTCTGGGCTCAAGCCTTGCTTTAGGAGTCGTTTTTGCGTGTTACAGGTTTGTACAAGGACTTGAAGCCAAGTCCGAGTTGCTCAGGGGTGTGAATATCTGTTTTATTCCTTGGCAGTATACCGTAGCTATAATAGCAAGCAGCGTATTGCTCTGTGTACTGGGTACTGTCTTGGCCATGCGGAGGTCTTTGCGTTTGTGATAAAGCGAAACCGGCTGTGGCTTATTGCTCTGATAATATTATCAATACACGCTTACGCATTTGGCGAAGAGGATCTAGTCAAAAAAGAACTTGAAGTCCAACAGCAAAGGCTCAAGTCCCTGCAAAAAGAGATAACAACTCACCAGGAAAAAGCATCTGACATAGAATCGAGCAAACGCTCATTACTCAAAGAACTAACAGAACTGGATGAAAAAATAGCTCAGGGGTGGGAAAGTCTTCAAAAAACTCGTCAGGAGTGGACAACAAAAGAACTCGCACTTATTGAGACCCAAAAGGATTGTGTCAGCCAGAAGCAGGACCTTCAGGCACTGAAATTCCAGGTAGAACGTAGGCTCAGGGCACTCAGAGAAATGGGCGAAGCGGGTAGTTTAAACATGTTATTCGCTGCAGAGACCCTGCCGGAACTTCTGTCAAGAGAGACCTATTTCAGGCTTATACTGGATCATGACAGAGAGCAGAGATGCCTTTACAGATTACGCATCAAGATGCTTGCCGAGAATGAAACCAAACTGGAACAACAGAGAGAAGCTCTTAAAGCGGCTGCTGATGAAATTGAAACTCAGGCCCTGCTATTTGAAGAACGGAAACAGGAAAAACAGGCCTTTTTGGACGAATTCAAACAACAGGGAGAGCTGTATGAGGTGATGTTGAAAGAGCTTGAATCTGCTGAGCAATCGCTTCAGGATATTATAAAACGTCTTAGCAGCAAAAGTGACGGGGGCCTTATTTCAGATCCTATTTCACCGGCAATGTACGACTTTAGGTTACAGAAAGGCAAGCTAAGCCCACCTGTAGTAGGACGGCTATCCGGGACCGGTAGTAATGGCTGGAGGAATGATAGGGAATGCCCTGGTGTAATTTTCTCAACACCCAGGGGCAGTGAAATCAGAGCAATTTTTGACGGCACAGTTGAATACAATGATATCGTACCTGGTTATGGAAAGGTCTTGATAATCGACCACGGGAACGAATATTTCAGCCTGGTAAGTCAGGGGGCACAGTTCTTTAAGACCGTTGGACAGGAGGTCACAGAGGGGGATATTATAGGTCTGACTGGTGGGGGTCCATGGATCCAGGAGGGCATATACTTTGAAATAAGGCATGAAGAACAACAAGAGGACCCGCTTGAATGGCTTGACCCACGAACCATAGAAGCAAGTCTTTCAAAATAAGTTGTTATTTGTCGTGAAAATAGCTCATTGGTGAAACAGGTATTAATCAACCATTTCCTGAGCGATTCAAAATGTCAGCCGACAAGTACCATGATTTTTTCAGGGGAGGGATTATTCTTTACCTACCTCTTTTTGCAAGCCTTTTAGGAACTCTCCCATTGCCTTGCCTGCCTCTTCGGGTGTCATGTCCTCTTTCTGTTCCATGTAATTTTCCCATTTGCTCATCTCGTTGGTTACTCTTTTTGCAGCAAACTGGGAACAGGTACTGGTCAAGGCAAAGACGGCACAGATAGCTCCAAAGACGATCCATGCGGTTTTCTGGTTAAGGTTGTGAACCTCTACGCTCGCAACAATTAGCAGGTACGTCATCCAAACAAGTCCCAGGACGGGTCCTAAGAAAGGTATGATTCCCAGCACTGTGGTTATGGGAACGATTCCTCCTGCATATGCACTACACCTGTAAGCCGTCTCAAAGGACTGCTGAGATCCCATTACCTTCCATATGATGAATAGGATTGCAGCACCCACGAACCCTAATATGCCCGCGAAAATCGGAACGATGATAACCGACGCAATCGCCATGGAAAATGATACCGCTAAGCCAACCCCGACAATTGCCAAAATAGCCTGAATAATCCCTGAGACAACTCCCATTGACACCATAAAAATAAGCGGTTCTACAAACCCTCCGGTCTTTGGCATACTCTGGAAAAACCCCACAGGGTTTGTAACGACTTTTATCACTGTATTCAGAATCGCTGTAATGTTCTTTTCTATAGGATTTTCCATTCTTATTTCCTCTGTTCTTGTGTAAAATGGGACAAGTCTTTTGCTGTGCAGAGCAAGTTAAATGCGTTCATCAACAGTACAAAAGCATGAAGGCCAAATTTCCAATTTCTATTTTCTAATTTCACCGTTCCGTGAACGGTTACAAATTTGACAACAAAAGCTGATGAACTGAGGAGGGCAGTGAAGATATGGAGAGAGTCCCGCCGAATACAGGCGGGATTAATCCCATGACTGTCCCTGATAAAGCCCTACAACTCCATGGCCCATTCCAGCATGGCCTTGTGAAGATGCATTTTGTTTTCCGCCTGGTCCCACACTACTGAATGCTCCCCTTCCAGCACCTCCTCGCTTATTTCCTCTCCTCGATGGGCTGGGAGGCAGTGGAGGACAATGGCATCTGATTTTGCCTTGGAAAGAAGTGCCTTGTTGATCTGATAAGGGGCAAATATCTCCCTGCGTTTCGAGGCCTCTTCTTCCTGGCCCATACTGGCCCAAACGTCTGCGTTTATGACGTCAGCACTTTCTACTGCCTCTTTGGGATCAGTCACAAGTGTGATTGGTGCTGAGGACTCAGCTTGGGCCTTGCTCAAGATCTCTTTGTCAGGCTCGTATCCCTCCGGGCAGGCCAGGGCCAAGGGAAATCCAAGCCTGCTTGCAGCCTGGATCCATGAGTGGGCCACATTGTTTCCATCCCCTACCCAGGCGACTTTCAGGGCTTTCATGTCTTCATGCTTGTGCTCCATGACAGTCATGATGTCAGAGAGGACTTGACACGGATGATGCTGATCGGTAAGTCCATTGATAACAGGGATGTCTGACCATCTGGCAAGCTCATCAACCACCTCCTGGCCAAAGGTGCGGACCACGAGACAGTCCAGATACCGGGAGAGAACCCTGGCTGTATCCTTAAGGGGCTCTCCTCTCCCCAACTGAAGGTCCCTTGAAGACAAAAAGGTCACGTTGCCGCCCAGTTGTAACATTGCGGCTTCAAAGGAAACGCGGGTCCTGGTTGAAGGTTTTTCAAAGAGCAACCCTATGACTTTACCCATGGCAGGTCTGTAAGGTTGACCGGATTTGTAGCGATTCTTAAGCTTCAAGGCCCGGTTGATAAGAAAGAGAATCTCATCAGTGGCCAGATCAGAAACAGTCAGATAATGTCTTGGATTTGGTGATTTGGTGATTTGGTGATTTGGTGATTTTTTCATATATTGTTCTCAATCGCATTTAGCATGGCATTGATTTCCGCTTTGGTAATAATCAGGGGCGGTATCAAACGGAGTATTTTTTCCTGACTCAGCAGTACCAGGAAACCTTCGTCCATGAGCTTATTGGCCAACTCAGGCACAGGTTTCCTGAATTCAATGGCCTGGATAAGCCCCCTGCCGCGCACCTCAAGGATTTTTTCCGAATGTTTGCCGGCCAGGGATTCGAGACCTGTTTTCAAGTATGTGCCTGTCTCCTTTACCCTGTCCAGAAAACCAGGTGACGTCAGGGTCTCAATAACCACCTTTGCCGCAGCGCAGGCCACCGGGTTTCCACCAAAGGTTGACGCGTGACTCCCGGGCGGGAGGTGGGACATCACCTCCTCTTTTGCAAGCATAGCTCCTATAGGGAACCCGTTTCCCAGGGCCTTTGCAAGGCAGATCACGTCAGGTATCACAGGGGTCTGCTCATAGGCAAAGAGGGTCCCGGTCCTTCCCATCCCCACCTGGACCTCATCAAACATGAGCAAGGCACCCATGCGATCACAGATTTCCCTGGCTGCAAGCAGAAACTCATCACTGACCGGCCGCACTCCTCCTTCTCCCTGGATGGGCTCGATCAGGACCGCGGCTGTCCTCGGACCGGCAGCTAATTTGAGGGCGGTTATGCTGTCGGGTGGGACGTGGGTGAAGCCTGATGGCATGGGCTCGAAACCCTGCTGGAATACAGGTTGTCCTGTGGCAGCTATTGTTGCCAGGGTGCGGCCGTGGAATGAGCCCTCCAGACAGATAACCTCGTAACAATCAGGGCCGAGATTTTGGTGGCCGTGTCGACGGGCAAGCTTAAGGGCTCCCTCTATAGCTTCCGCTCCTGAGTTACAGAAAAATACCCGGTCGGCAAAGGAGTTTTCCGTAAGTAGGTGCGCTGTTTCCAACTGGGGCATGGTCCAGTACAGATTTGAAACATGGACCAGGGTCCCGGCCTGGCGGGCTATTGCTTCTGTGACTGCCGGATGACAATGCCCGAGGCTGCAGACAGCAATCCCGGCGGCAAAGTCCAGATATTCTTTTCCCTTGTCATCCCAGACTTTGCAGCCTTTTCCCCGCACCAGAGTTATAGGAAAACGGCTGTATGTATTTGCAACAGAGGATCTAAGTGATTGAATTGTCACTGGACTATCTCCGTTCCAACCCCGGTATCTGTCAACAGTTCCAATAAGATGGCGTGTTCCTTTCTTCCATCGATAATATGGGCCTTATCAACTCCACTGCCAAGGGCCTTAAGACACGACTTAATTTTTGGGATCATTCCGCCGGTTGCGATACGATCCTCCATGGCCTTTCTTGCCTCATCTGCCGTCATGGATGGAATCAGTTCGTTCTTCGAACTCATTACCCCGGGGACATCTGTCAGGAGTATAAGTTTTTCAGCTTTAAGCTCACCTGCTATGGCCCCGGCAACAAGGTCAGCGTTTATGTTGTATGCCTGTCCCTCGGGCCCGACACCAACCGGGGCTATAACAGGTATAAACCCTGAGTCCTCAAGGGCCTTAAGTACCCCGACATTGACACTTGAAACCTTTCCCACTCTTCCAATATCTATAATTTCAGGTGGACGTTCATCCCCGGTATATTTGTAAATCTTCATGGGATCTGCCTGTATAAGATCACCATCCCTGCCGGACAGACCCACTGCCCGTCCTTCATAGCCATTGATAAGACCCACTATCTCCTTGTTGACAGTACCAACCAGTACCATCTCCACAACATTCATGGTCTCATCATCAGTGACCCGCTGGCCCTCGACAAATGTAGACTGTATCCCCATTCTCTCCATTATCCGGCTTATCTGAGGCCCGCCTCCGTGGACAATGATCGGATTGATGCCCACGTACTTCATCAGGATGATGTCCAGCACGAACTGTTCCTTGAGGGATTGTTCCGCCATGGCGTGGCCGCCGTATTTTATGACAATGTTTTTGTTGGCAAACTGTCGAATATAGGGAAGGGCCTCAATAAGAATCCGGGCCCTTGATATATTGTCCATAAATTATCCAATCAACTGATTCCGCTGAAAAAACCCAATCTGCTGCGTTGCTTCAATTTTCCAGTCACTGCGACGTACGATAAGTACGTCTTCATTCCTGGAAAATTTTGCGCCTTGCATCTCGGGCTTTTTGAGCGGAATCATGTTTCGGGCTTTTTGCAGTGTAATCATCAACTGTTTAGAGAATCAAAGGATAAACCTGCTCAAATCCACGTCCTTAGCTATATCCCTCAACCTCTCCTGCACATAAGCAGCGGTTATCTGAATTTGCTGAGGGGCAACGTCCGGGGCCTCAAAAGAGACTTCCTCAACCAGTTTTTCCATTACGGTATGGAGTCTTCTGGCCCCTATATTTTCCGTGCGCTCGTTTACTTCAAAGGAAATCTTGGCTATTTCTTCGATTGCCTCCGTATCAAATATCAGTTCTATGTTTTCTGTGTCGAGCAGTGCCTTATATTGAGTGACAAGGGCATTTTCCGGCTCTGTAAGTATCCTTACAAAGTCTTCCTGGGTTAATGCATCCAACTCCACCCTGATTGGGAACCTTCCCTGAAGCTCAGGCAGTAAATCAGAGGGTTTTGAGACGTGGAAAGCACCGCTTGCAATGAATAGTATGTGGTCTGTCACCACGATGCCATGCTTGGTGTGGACAGAAGTGCCTTCCACCATAGGCAGGAGATCCCGCTGAACTCCTTCCCTTGAAACGTCCGGGCCGCCGGTTCCGCCCCCTTTGGTAGCAACCTTGTCAATCTCGTCCAGGAAGATGATCCCTGACTGCTCAACACGGGCAATGGCCTTTTTCACCACCTTGTCCATGTCTATTAATTTCCCTGCCGCCTCTTGTTCAAGGATTTTTTTGGCTTCAGAGACCTTTACATGACGACGCTTCCGCTTGTCAGGCATCATGCCGGAGAGCATGTCCTGGATGCCACTCTGCATCTCTTCCATGCCCGCAGCAGCAAAAATTTCAATCATTGGTGAAGAAGGCCTCTGGGCAACCTCCAGCTCCACGAAGCGATCGTCCAGCTTTCCATCTCTCAGCATCTGGCGGAAGCGTTCCCTGGTCGATGTTTCTCCTGCGTCTTGCTCGCTCTTAGGACTCGGCAACAAGATGTCCAGGAGCTGGTCTTCAGCAAGGTCTTTAGCCTTTGCCTCCACCTTTTCCTTCTCCTCGGATTTTACCATGTCCACTGCAAGGTGGGTGAGGTCCCTGATCATGGACTCGACGTCACGGCCCACATATCCAACTTCAGTGAACTTGCTCGCCTCGATCTTGAGAAAAGGAGATTTTGCCAGTCTGGCAAGGCGTCTTGCAATCTCAGTCTTACCCACTCCTGTGGGCCCGATCATAATGATGTTTTTAGGGGCGATTTCATCCCGGAGCGGCTCGGGTACCTGCTGTCTCCTCCATCGGTTCCGGAGCGCTATGGCCACTGAACGCTTGGCCTGGGACTGGCCGATGATGTACTTGTCCAGCTCGGTTTCTATCTCTCTTGGAGTTAAAGGTTTGATTTCCGCAATTTCCACTGGATTTATTATTCCTCCTGAGATTCCAGACTTTCAACTATGATATTTTCGTTAGTGTAAATACAAATAGAGGCCGCAATGTTCAGGGAAACCTCAGCTATCTCCCTGGCTGAAAGATTACTGTGGGCCACAAGGGCCTTTGCTGCAGAAAGGGCGTAAGGCCCTCCTGAACCTATGGCCAATATGTCGTCATCAGGTTCTATTACGTCACCTGAGCCTGAGATGAGTAAAGAATTTTTCTCGTCAACTGCAATCAACAGGGCCTCAAGCCGCCTTAAAATTTTGTCTGTGCGCCAATCCTTGGCAAGCTCAACTGCTGCACGCACCAAATTACCCTTGTATTGCTCAAGCTTCTCCTCAAGCTTTTCAAACAGGGTAAAGGCATCGGCAGTTGCGCCTGAAAAACCGGTAAGGACCTTTCCGTTGTAAAGTGTCCTTATCTTTCGTGCCTTGTGCTTGATAACCGTATTCCCCAGTGTCACCTGCCCATCGCCTGCAAGCACCGCCTCGCCATTATAACGAACAGCCAGGACAGTAGTACTACGAATATTGTCCTTTGTTCGGCTTTTCACTTTATTATTATACACGTTTTACTCCACATCCTTAATTTTTTGTTTTTTTCAATTCACTATTTTCTTTGATTTTTGACTTTGCCTTTTTTGCCCTGGGGTGGGCGTTGTCATATGCCTCGGCCAAATGACTCAGGTCCAGATGCGTATAAAGCTGCGTAGTCGCAAGACTCACATGACCCAGCATTTCCTGAATCGGTCTGAGGTCCGCACCTGATTCAAGCAAATGGGTTGCCATGGAGTGACGGAAAGTATGGGGAGTTACAGGCGAATTCAGCCCGACCTCTAACCTTCTCCTGGCGACCAATCGCTCTACACTTCGAGGACTTAACCTGGTGCCCCTTCGATTAACGAAAAACGCCTTTTCGTCTTTGCAATGCAGCCTTTCCAGCAATGCAGCCCTGAAAGGCAAATAGGCATTCAATGCCTTGGCTGCCTTGCTGCCAAAAGGAATTACTCGCTCTTTATTGCCCTTGCCCCTCACACGCACCATCTCAGGTGAGAGGGAAACACTCAAAACATCCAGACCTGAAAGCTCGCTGACCCTTATTCCCGAGCTGTACAGCAACTCAAGGACGGCCCGGTTCCTTAGATCCTGGAATCCCTTATCATCACCGGTTTCTACCATGGAAAAGGCCTCGTCTACAGAGAGATAAGCCGGGAGGAGTTTTTTTGTTTGAGGCGCCCTTATGCCATCAGCAGGACTCTTTTCAACTGTCCCCTGCCTGAGCAGGAACCGGAAAAAGCTTCGAATGGAAGCAAGTTTACGGGCCACAGTGCTCCTGCTTGCTCCCCTTTTCAGCATTGAAGCAAGCCATGTCCTTATTTCTTTTGCAGTGATAGAGACTGGATTTTTCCCAGAGCCTATAAATCTACTAAGTTCCTCAAGGTCTCTTCGATAGGCTACTATCGTATTAGGAGAAGCATTTCTCTCAACCTTGAGAAAATCCATAAATGTCTTAATTTCATTAACCATAATCACGCTCTGCCCGAGGACAAGAAATGAAGTAAGGTTTTTTTCTATACCACACATCCCCTAGAATTCAATAATGATCTCATCGTCATGGATGTTCGATGAGATTTATTTACTCATGATTAATAAGAAAAAGAACGAAGAATTCATATGGGATCTTGAGATAAAACTTGTCTGGTATATAGGAAGGTGAGGACCCACATGAAACTTGAGGAGCTTAAAGCATGGATAGGGCTACAGTTGGTGCCCGGCGTTGGGAATATAACCCTGAGACGGCTTGTAGAACACTTCGGCTCAGCTAAAGCAGTATGGGAGGCCGGGCCTGCTGATTTTTCAGAGATAGTGCGATTGCCCACCCAGGTTCTGGACGACTTGGTAAAAGGTCCTGATGAAAAAGCTCTTGAGCGCAGCATCAGTGTCCTTGAAAGGGTTGGCGCATGGACCATGACCTTCTTGAGTAATGACTATCCATCATTCTTGAATGAGATACAAAACCCGCCGGCACTACTTTATGGTATCGGTGACCCCTCTTCTCTAAAAAAGAGAGCGGTTGCTGTTGTCGGCTCAAGATATCCCAGTTCCTATGGGCTGGATGTAGCTCGAATGCTTTCATCTGAACTTGTGCAACATGGCTATACAGTGGTCTCCGGACTGGCCCTTGGAATAGATACGGCTTCTCACGAGGCGGCCCTCAGGTCAGGTGGCAACACAATAGCTGTAAAGGGGTGCGGTATAGACGTGGCTTACCCCAGACAAAATACAAGTCTTGTCCATCGCATAGCAGATCATGGGGCAGTGATTACTGAATTACCACCTGGCACATCTCCGGAGGCAAAAAATTTTCCAATCCGTAACAGGATCATCAGCGGTCTCTCGTATGGAGTCGTGATAGTCGAGGCAAATATGAAAAGTGGGTCTCTGATTACTGCTTCCTGCGCCCTGGAGCAGGGTAGGGAGGTAATGGCAGTTCCAGGAAGTATTTATTCTTACAGGAGCAGTGGTACACACTGGCTTATCAAGCAGGGAGCACGGTTGGTGGAGAATTTCACGGACATAATAGAGGAGCTTGGTGCAGAAAAACAAGGGCATGATAAAGACCTTGTGCCAGGCGTTTCAAAAGAGCGACCCGAGCTTTCTCCTGAGGAACAAAATGTTTTTGACAAACTTGAGCCCTATCCGCAACATATAGACAATATTGCTCATCTATGCGGGCAGTCTGTTGGTCAAGTCAGTGGACTTTTACTCCAAATGGAGCTAAAAGACCTGATTCAGGCACTCCCAGGCCAAATATACCAACTTAAGTAAGGTGCCCGTGCCTCAATAACCCTCTGTAAATTCAATGAGTTGTAGAATTTCCGAGACGTATAATTACTAAGTGAGAATGATTTTATGAAAAAAGGTTTGGTAATTGTAGAATCCCCAACCAAAGTGCGGACTCTTAAGCGCTATCTGGGCAAAGACTTCGATATCAAGGCATCTGTAGGCCATGTGAAGGATCTCCCCAAGAAGCGTTTGGGAGTTAATGTCGAAGATAACTTTAAGCCGGAATACGAAATAATCCGTGGTAAGAGCAAGATAATTAAAGAGCTTAAGTCTGCAGCATCCAAAGTGGATAACATATATCTGGCCCCTGATCCGGACCGGGAGGGAGAGGCCATAGCATGGCATATAGCAGAGGAACTCCAGGCCAAGCGGGGAAAAGCCAGACAGTTCCATCGTGTGATGTTCCACGAACTGACTGAACAGGCGATCAAGAAGGCTATCAAATCCCCGGGGAAACTGGACAGAAACAAGTACGAGTCCCAACAGGCAAGGCGGATCCTGGACAGGCTGGTTGGATATAAAATATCTCCTCTGCTCTGGAGTAAGGTAAAAAGAGGCCTTTCAGCAGGACGTGTCCAGTCGGTTGCAGTTCGCATAATATGTGACAGAGAGAGGGAGATTCAGGCCTTTGTGGCAGAAGAGTACTGGACTGTTACTGCTCAACTGGAAGGCCCCAACCCGCCCCCCTTTTTGGCAAAGGTAATTGCTCTCAAAGGTAAAAAACTCTCAATTCCTGACGGAGAAAAGGCCCAGGAGGTAGTGAGAGACCTCAAACCGGCCGATTTCAGGGTTAAAAAGGTTGAGACTAAAGAGAGAAAGAAATACCCATCACCTCCGTTTATCACCAGTACAATGCAGCAAGAAGCAGCCCGTAAGCATCGGTTTTCTGCTAAAAAAACCATGATGTTGGCCCAGAGACTTTACGAGGGTGTTGATTTGGGAGATGAGGGTCCGGTTGGGCTCATAACTTATATGAGGACCGACTCTACCAGGGTAGCCAAGGAGGCGGTAAAGGAGGCTAGAACCCTTATTAATGGAAGGTTTGGCAAAGACTTCGTGCCACAAAGGGCCCCGGTTTATAAACGGGGCAAGATGGCCCAGGATGCCCATGAGGCAATCAGGCCTACTTCGGTTGTCAGGACTCCGGAGGATGTTGCGCCCTACCTGGATAAGGCCGCTTTGGCTCTATACAACCTTATTTGGAAACGCTTTATTGCCTCCCAGATGAGTCCGGCAATATTGGACCAGACCCGTGTGGACATAGAGGCCGGTCTGTATCTGCTCAGAGTTGTCGGAACCGTTGTCCGTTTTCCCGGTTTTACCATCTTGTATTCAGAGACAAAAGATGAGTCCCAGGAGAAGGGACGGAACAGTTCGGATAAGGACAAGACAGATCTTCCTGCTTTGGCAAAGGATGATCCCCTGAAACTTCTGGGAATTGAACCTAAGCAACATTTTACCCAGCCTCCACCCAGGTATTCCGAGGCAAGCCTTATAAAAACTTTGGAGGAAAAGGGAATAGGAAGACCCAGCACTTACGCTAACATACTTTCTACTATCCAGGGAAAAGAATACGTGCGTCTTGAAAAACGTTATTTTTGTCCCTCTGCACTTGGCTTCGTAGTGACAGACCTGCTTGTTGCACATTTTCCGGAAATCCTCGATTTAAAATTTACTGCTGCCATGGAAAAAAATCTTGATGGAGTGGAGGATGGTTCCAATTCCTGGATAAAGGTACTTGAAAAATTTTACGGCCCATTTAGCAAAAGTCTTAACCTTGCCCAGGAGGAAATGAAGTCCATCAAAATAAAAGGCGTTTCTACTGATATCAAGTGCGATAAGTGTGGTGCGCCTATGGTTATCAAGTATGGCCGGAGTGGTGAGTTTCTTGCCTGCTCAGGATATCCGGAATGTAAGAATACCAAAGACTTTAAAAGGGATGAGAAAGGCCAAATTCAAATCCAGGACAGGGAAATCCGGACTGAAAAAATATGTGACCGGTGCGGTCGCCCCATGGTTATCAAAAAGGGACGTTTTGGTGAGTTTCTTGCCTGTTCGGGATATCCGGAATGCCGTAACACAAAATCCATTTCTACTGGTATCCACTGTCCGGAGCCGAGCTGTGATGGCGAGTTAGTTCAGAGGCGTTCCCGTTCCGGTAAGACCTTTTACGGGTGTAGCCGCTATCCCAAATGCAAATATGCTACATGGGACCGGCCGGTGGCCAAAGAGTGTCCTCTTTGCGGATCCCCGATTCTGATGGAAAGAATTACGCAGAGCGATGGAAGAACACTCAAATGTCCAGTGAAGGGATGCAAGTATAAGATAGATCAAGAAGGGGACTGATCAGAACTCACGAATCAACTGTTCAGATTTTCAGCGAACCTTTGAACCTCTGAACTCTGAATCTGTGAACCTCAAAAAAAATGCTTGACACACAAAAAAAGACTGCTAGATTGCTGCACTCGTCACTAGAAATAATTTGGTGGTGAGTATTGATTGGCGCTAAGAAAAAGCGCTTGACAATATAGAAAATGGTGGTTAGATTTTTAAACATATTCTTTAAATCCCAACTTGATCTCTGACAACTGAATAGTGTCTGATAAGCGAGCTTTAAGTCATTTCACTTGGTCGCCAAATTGGTGACCAAGACCATTCAGTTTAAAACTGGAGGGTTTGATCCTGGCTCAGAACGAACGCTGGCGGCGTGCTTAACACATGCAAGTCGTACGAGAAACCGGAACTTCGGTTCCGGGAGTAAAGTGGCGCACGGGTGAGTAACGCGTAGGTAATCTACCCTTGGGTTTGGAATAACCCGCCGAAAGGCGGACTAATACCGGATAAAATCTTTCAGAGGGATCTGAAAGATCAAAGGTGGCCTCTCCATGGATGCTACTGCCTGAGGATGAGCCTGCGTCCCATTAGCTTGTTGGTAGGGTAATGGCCTACCAAGGCTACGATGGGTAGCTGGTCTGAGAGGATGACCAGCCACACTGGAACTGGAACACGGTCCAGACTCCTACGGGAGGCAGCAGTGAGGAATATTGCGCAATGGGGGAAACCCTGACGCAGCGACGCCGCGTGGGTGAAGAAGGCCTTCGGGTCGTAAAGCCCTGTCTAGAGGGAAGAAATTCTCAATGGAATAATACCCATTGAGATTGACGGTACCTCTGGAGGAAGCACCGGCTAACTCCGTGCCAGCAGCCGCGGTAATACGGAGGGTGCGAGCGTTGTTCGGAATTACTGGGCGTAAAGCGGGTGTAGGCGGTTTGTTAAGTCAGATGTGAAAGCCCACGGCTCAACCGTGGAAGTGCATCTGAAACTGGCAGACTTGAGTACCGGAGAGGGAAGTGGAATTCCTGGTGTAGGGGTGAAATCCGTCGATATCAGGAGGAACAACGGTGGCGAAGGCGACTTCCTGGACGGATACTGACGCTGAGATCCGAAAGCGTGGGGAGCAAACAGGATTAGATACCCTGGTAGTCCACGCCCTAAACGATGGGCACTAGGTGCAGGGGGTGTTGACCCCTCCTGTGCCGCAGCTAACGCATTAAGTGCCCCGCCTGGGGAGTACGGCCGCAAGGTTGAAACTCAAAGGAATTGACGGGGGCCCGCACAAGCGGTGGAGCATGTGGTTCAATTCGACGCAACGCGAAGAACCTTACCTGGGCTTGACATCCCGGGAACCCTGTGGAAACACGGGGGTGCCCCTTCGGGGGAACCTGGTGACAGGTGCTGCATGGCTGTCGTCAGCTCGTGTCGTGAGATGTTGGGTTAAGTCCCGCAACGAGCGCAACCCTTGCCTTTAGTTGCCATCATTAAGTTGGGCACTCTAGAGGGACTGCCGGTGTTAAACCGGAGGAAGGTGGGGATGACGTCAAGTCCTCATGGCCCTTATGTCCAGGGCTACACACGTGCTACAATGGTCGGTACAAAGGGCAGCAAACTCGCGAGAGTAAGCAAATCCCAAAAAGCCGATCTCAGTTCGGATCGAAGTCTGCAACTCGACTTCGTGAAGGTGGAATCGCTAGTAATCCCGGATCAGCATGCCGGGGTGAATACGTTCCCGGGCCTTGTACACACCGCCCGTCACACCACGAAAGTTGGCTGTACCAGAAGTCGTTGGGCTAACCCGCAAGGGAGGCAGGCGCCCAAGGTATGGTCAGTGATTGGGGTGAAGTCGTAACAAGGTAGCCGTAGGGGAACCTGCGGCTGGATCACCTCCTTTCTAAGGAGAATATGGTCAACCCGCTTATCAGGCTACTATTCAGTTTTGAGGGATCAGGAAGGGATTGTTTTTATTAGGTCTTTGAAAGTGTTAATAAACGGTGTGCTGTCGGAAAATGGACTAAGGGCCTATAGCTCAGTTGGTTAGAGCGCACGCCTGATAAGCGTGAGGTCGATGGTTCAAATCCATCTAGGCCCACCAGATAGGTTTGGAAGCTGAAGGCTGGTGGCTGAAAGTCAGGTATTAATGACATATGTGTTCATCCGGACGTTTGGCTTCTTACTGACTTGGGGGGTGTAGCTCAGCTGGGAGAGCACCTGCTTTGCACGCAGGGGGTCATCGGTTCAAGTCCGTTCACCTCCACCATAGCAGAGCGCAACAGTTATAAAAGCAGTTAAGGTAGTATTCATTGGTTGTCTCGAAAGCACATGTTATCATGTGGTTTCGATGGAGCTAGTGAGCTCTATATTGCTCTTTGATAAATAAATATGGATAAATAGATACTGAAAGACTATGTGCCTTTAGGATGATCAATTTATGGTCAAGCTACTAAGGGCAGACGGTGGATGTCTTGGTATCGGGAGGCGATGAAGGACGTAGTAAGCTGCGATAAGCCTCGGGGAGCCGCAAACAGGCCGTGATCCGGGGATTTCCGAATGGGGGAACCCACCTGGGGTTATACCCAGGTATCTATAGCTGAATACATAGGCTATAGAGGCGAACCAGGAGAATTGAAACATCTTAGTATCCTGAGGAAAAGAAAGCAAAAGCGATTCCCTGAGTAGCGGCGAGCGAAATGGGAACAGCCTAAACCAGAAGGCTTGCCTTCTGGGGTTGTGGGACCGCAATGTGGGATGCAGAGGGTTAGCAGAACAGGCTGGAAAGCCTGGCCATAGAAGGTGATAGCCCTGTACGCGAAAATCCGAAGCACCTTAGCGGTATCCCGAGTACCGCGGGACACGTGAAACCCCGTGGGAAACTGGGAGGACCATCTCCCAAGGCTAAATACTACCCGATGACCGATAGTGAACCAGTACCGTGAGGGAAAGATGAAAAGTACCCCAGTGAGGGGAATGAAATAGTACCTGAAACCGTCTGCTTACAAGCGGTCGGAGTCTCGCTTAGGCGAGGTGACGGCGTGCCTTTTGCATAATGAGTCAGCGAGTTACTTTCTGTGGCAAGGTTAAGCCGTTAGGTGTAGCCGTAGCGAAAGCGAGTCTTAATAGGGCGTTCAGTCGCAGGGAGTAGACCCGAAGCCGAGTGATCTATCCATGGCCAGGGTGAAGGTGGGGTAACACCCACTGGAGGCCCGAACCATTATCGGTTGAAAACGGTTTGGATGAGCTGTGGATAGGAGTGAAAGGCTAATCAAACTCGGCGATAGCTGGTTCTCCCCGAAATATATTTAGGTATAGCCTCGGATGCTGAGCAACGGAGGTAGAGCACTGGATGAGCTAGGGGCCCTACCAGGTTACCAAACTCAACCAAACTCCGAATGCCGTTGTGTGAAGTCCGGGAGTCAGTCTGCGGGTGATAAGATCCGTGGTCAAGAGGGAAACAACCCAGATCGCCGGCTAAGGCCCCAAAATGCATGCTAAGTGGGAAAGGTGGTAGGAACGCACAGACAACCAGGAGGTTGGCTTAGAAGCAGCCATCCTTTAAAGAAAGCGTAACAGCTCACTGGTCAAGTGGTCCCGCGCCGAAAATTTAACGGGGCTCAAGCATGCTGCCGAAGCCGCGGGATTTGTCAATAGACAGATCGGTAGGGGAGTATTCCAGTTGCCGTTGAAGCTGGATCGTGAGATCCGGTGAAGGTTCTGGAAGAGCGTATGCTGACACGAGTAGCGAAAAAGCGGGTGAGAATCCCGCTCGCCATAAGCCTAAGGTTTCCTGAGTAAAGCTCGTCTGCTCAGGGTTAGTCGGTCCCTAAGCCGAGGCCGAAAGGCGTAGGCGATGGAAAACAGGTTAATATTCCTGTACCACCAAATAAGCGTTTGAGTGAAGGGGGGACGGAGAAGGGTAAGCCATCCGGGTGTTGGATGTCCCGGTTTAAGGTTGTAGGCGGAGATCTCAGGCAAATCCGGGATCTCGTTAACGCTGAGAACTGATGACGTGGCCTTTTAGGCCGTAAGTGGCCGATCCCATGCTTCCTAGAAAAGCCTCGTAGCGAGTTTGTTTGGTGACCGTACCGTAAACCGACACAGGTAGGCAGGGTGAGAATCCTAAGGCGCGTGAGATAACCCTGGTTAAGGAACTCGGCAAAATAGCCCCGTAACTTCGGGAGAAGGGGCACCCACATTAGGTGAAAGTCTTCGCGACTGGAGCCGAAGTGGGGCGCAGTGAAGAGGGGGTGGCGACTGTTTACTAAAAACATAGGACTCTGCTAAGCCGTAAGGCGACGTATAGGGTCTGACGCCTGCCCGGTGCCGGAAGGTTAAGGGGAGGTGTTATTCGTAAGAAGAAGCACTGAACCGAAGCCCCGGTAAACGGCGGCCGTAACTATAACGGTCCTAAGGTAGCGAAATTCCTTGTCGGGTAAGTTCCGACCTGCACGAATGGCGTAACGACTGCCCCACTGTCTCAACCAGGGACTCAGTGAAATTGTAGTACCGGTGAAGATGCCGGTTACCCGCGGCTAGACGGAAAGACCCCGTGAACCTTTACTACAGCTTGGCATTGGTTTTTGGGATAGCTTGTGTAGGATAGGTGGGAGGCTTTGAAGCCAGGACGCTAGTCTTGGTGGAGCCAACCTTGAAATACCACCCTGGCTATTCTAGGATCCTAACCTTGGCCCGTTAGCCGGGTCAGGAACAGTGCCTGGTGGGTAGTTTGACTGGGGCGGTCGCCTCCTAAAGAGTAACGGAGGCGCGCGATGGTTCCCTCAGGCTGATTGGAAACCAGTCGTAGAGTGTAAAGGCACAAGGGAGCTTGACTTCGAGACATTCAAGTCGAGCAGGTGCGAAAGCAGGTCTTAGTGATCCGGTGGTCACGAATGGAAGGGCCATCGCTCAACGGATAAAAGGTACTCCGGGGATAACAGGCTTATCTCCCCCAAGAGTTCATATCGACGGGGAGGTTTGGCACCTCGATGTCGGCTCATCGCATCCTGGGGCTGAAGCAGGTCCCAAGGGTTTGGCTGTTCGCCAATTAAAGCGGTACGTGAGCTGGGTTTAAAACGTCGTGAGACAGTTTGGTCCCTATCTACCGCGGGCGCAGGAGATTTGAGAGAATCTGTCCCT
>JAUWHV010000156.1 GCA_030605675.1 Deltaproteobacteria bacterium
ATGCCGCTGGCTATGGCCAGCACTGGTGAAAGAGTTCGGATCGTCTCTCTGATAGGCGGAAGAGGGATACGCCAACGCCTGACCAGCATGGGCTTGAGTGTGGGATCAGAGATTGAGGTCCTCAAAAAGGGATTCCCAGGACCTCTTCTGGTCTCCGTAGGGGACACACGTCTGGGTGTCGGGGCCGGAATCGCCCATAAAATTATGGTCAGTCCGGTGTAGCCAAACCCAAATGAAAAGTCCAGTCTCGACAGGGAAAGGAAAACAGAATGACACTAGATGAAATAAAGCTTGGTGAGGAGTGTCGCATCGTCCGGCAAAACTTGGGAGGTGCAACCGGTCAACGTTTAATGGACATGGGTTTTATACCTGGAACAAAGGTCAAGGTTGTTCGTAATGCGCCCCTGATTGATCCCGTTGATCTTCTAATCAGGGGATATCACGTCAGTTTACGTCATCATGAAGCTAGGGGTGTAGAGGTAGAACGAACATGAATGACCCGCGGCGTGAGATAACAGTGGCTGTGGCCGGTCAGCCGAATTCCGGCAAATCCACGATCTTCAATATGCTGACCGGGGCAAGGCAACATGTGGCCAACTATCCCGGCGTAACTATTGAGAAGAGATCAGGAAAATACAGTTACAAGGGAGATACTGTTATACTTGTTGACCTTCCCGGGACTTACAGCCTCACTTCATATAGTCAGGAAGAAAGGATTGCCACCGACTTCCTGCTTTACGAAAAACCGGCGGTTGTGCTTGATATAATAGACGCCTCGAATCTGGAACGTAATTTATATCTGACGTTTCAGCTTCAGGAGATGGGTATGCCTCTGATTATTGCATTGAATATGATGGACGTGGCTGAAGCTCGTGGCCTTAGAATTGATACGCAGAAATTGAGTGAATTACTCAAAGTGCCTGTAATCGTTACAGTGGGAAATAAGGGCAAGGGAAAAGAGGAACTTAAGACAGCTATTATAAATGCTCGCAGAAATACTGAGAACAACAACTTTCGAATCGATTATGGAGAAAAACTGGAACCGATCCTCAGCTTACTCGAAAAGAGGCTTTCAGAAGATCTGAAGATCTCTCTTTCGTATCCAGTGCGGTGGCTGGCGGTAAAACTTATGGAAAACGACAGTGTAGCGCGCCGACTTGTGGAAAAAGCATTTTCAAAATAAGAAAAAGATGAAAGCGTTTGCAAGACATGAAGGCTGTGATCTCCGTAAGTAACAGTACAAGGGAATAAATATGGAAGCTGGAAAAGACATACTAAGCCGCGTTGACCTGGAAAGAAAAAAAATTCTTTCACAGGATAAAGAAACAGCTGAGGGGCTCATTGCACAGAAGCGTTATCAGGCTGCCGAAAAGATCTCGGAACTTGTTCTTAAACGCGAAAAAGATGTCTACAGAACATTGACGGATAAGATAGATGCGATCACCTGCCACAGAGTTTTGGGACCAATTATCCTTCTCGGGGCTATTTATCTCTTTTACGAACTATCCATAGTCCAGGGCTATAAGATTACAGCTTATACTTGGCCTTTGCTTGCCGCTTTCCGCGATTTTGTTGCATCCATACTTCCGTCGCCTGGTTTTGTTTTCGATCCTCTGCTCAGGACAGTGCCTTTGGGAGTTATTGATGGAATTGTCGCAGTATTGAACTACATACCCATCTTCCTTATATTGTTTTCCTTAATAGCCATCATGGAAGATTCAGGCTATATGGCCCGGGTGGCATTTATCCTGGATCGGATCTTCAGAAATTTCGGCTTGCATGGCCAATCCGCACTTCCGATGATATTAAGCGGGGTCTTTATAGGTGGTTGCGCGATACCCGGTGTAATGGCGTGCCGTGCCATCAAGGATCAAAAGGCTAAACTGGCAACCATACTGATCTGCCCCCTCATGAATTGTCTGGCTAAAATCCCTTTTTATATACTTCTTGTAAATATGTTTTTCCCTGCCGACAAGGGAATCGTCATGTTTTTCATATCGACGATTACCATTATTATAGCCCTTGCTGTAGCCAAAATATTAAGCCTTACGCTGCTCAGGAAGGCGGAAGCCGCCCCTTTTGTTATGGAGATGCCTCCCTATCACGTGCCTACGGTACAGGGTGTCCTGCGCCGCTGCCTGGAGCGAACCTGGCTTTTTGTCAAAAAAATTATCACTATTGTTGCACTGGTTACATTGATTATCTATGTCCTTATGAACATGCCTGGAATAAACAAAGATAGAAAAGTCTATTTTGAAAATCAGGCCGACACACAGGTGCAGACCTTTTTTACGAAAATAGGTAAAGACAATCCATATGCCAAACTCCTCGAAGGGGCAAAGTTGACTCAATTTGCGATTTACTGGGACAACTATAAGAAGGCGAAAATGGGCGCTAAAGACAAAGAGGCGATCGATGAGAAATTCAGGCAAAGAAATGGTGAGTTCTTCAAGATCGTAAAAAGGGGCAAATATGTAGTCAACGGAAAAAAGGTAAAGGATGAATACGCCGGCAAAGTTCACAAGGCCTATAAGAAGCTAAACAGCTCGAGGAACAAGATTAGAAGGCAGATCAAGGAAGATACAATTGTGGGAAGTGTTATGGGACGTATTGGGCGCTCCATAGAGCCGATTACCAGTTATGCGGGATTTAACTGGCGTATAAATATTGCCTTGATAAGTTGTTTTGCAGCGAAGGAAAACAGTGTGGCGACACTCGGAAGCATCTACCAGAGTACGCCCGGTGAGAAAGAGCAGGCCCTTGAAGTCAGGATGAAAGAAAAAGAGACAGGTTGGACGGCTCTTCATGCCCTGGCAATCATATTGTTTATGACTATGTATCCACCGTGCATTCCTACATTGATCATGGTCAAGCTGGAAGCCAGCACAAAATGGGCGCTCATTGCGACATTTTATCCTATCGTCCTGGGCTCTATCATAGCGGTTCTTGTCTTTGCCGGAGGCAACCGGTTAGGTCTTAGCGGAATCCAGACAATGATTGGTTTTTACATACTTGCTTTGGCTATTACCATAAGTTTGGGGTTTATTAAGGAAAAATCCGTATCAGAATACGATTGAGCAGAGCAAGTCCGCTATTCAATAAATATTTTGGGAAACAGAGAAGGGAGGCGAGAGGTTGTGAAAAAGGCTTTGAGCGGAGTTTTGGATCACAGGTTGTTGGGCTGCGTCGTCGCTGCTGTTATAATTGCTATATTGTCTCAGTCTGTCTGTGCTCATACCCTTTGGATCGAGTCGTCCCGGTATAAGGTGAAAAAAGGTCTTGCCAAGCCCATGTTTTTTGGCTGGGGCCATTATCTGCCTGTGGATGATGCCATCTCAGGGAATAAAC
Source organism: Deltaproteobacteria bacterium (assembly GCA_030605675.1). Classification (GTDB taxonomy): domain Bacteria; phylum Desulfobacterota; class Dissulfuribacteria; order Dissulfuribacterales; family UBA3076; genus UBA3076. The sequence continues at coordinate 3,349 of JAUWHV010000156.1, forward strand.
TCAGTTACATCAAGATCTTTGATCCCGATGGACGGAGTAATGAGATTGCAGTCAGAGAAGAAAAAAGCCTGCATTCGTATCTTATCAAATACGATCAGGTGGGTACATATTGCCTGGCTGCTGAAACGAATCCCGGCTATTACGCGATTTACAGGGATAAGGATAGTAAGACTCACCATGTCGCTAAACCGAAGACTGAGTTGCTTGAGGCTCAAGATATTGAGCTAAGCGTTCTGACTCTTCAATCAACAAAGGCCTATGTGGTATGTGAAAAGTCTTCTGGTAACGTTCCTGGCCCTGTTGGCTTCCAGTTGGAACTGATACCTCTTGAGGACCCAACCAGAATAAGGCCGGGAGATGAGTTATCTTTAGCGGTCTTTTTGAAAGGCAAAAGGTTCGAAGGCAAGGGCAAGTGGGTCGCCACATACAACGGTTATTCGGCAGCCGGAGAGGACTATTATCATAAGGAAACTGAGGTTGAAGGGGGCAAATTCGCAGTACCCATCACGCGCCCGGGCATATGGTTTGTTCGGTTTTCCTTCAAGAAAAAGGCCACTGGCGAAGAGGCTATCAAGTGCAACCAACTGAACTATAAGACCACGCTGGTTTTTCAGGTTTCCTGACCATCTTCATCACCTCCATTCAGTTTTTTTCTTCTTCTGATACATACCGTAAATTGTACCTGAAACTCTTTTACAGTTTAATAAAACCCATCCCGACTCTCTGCTAACGGTAGACGGATTAATTTTGACGCAGGACGGATTTTTCAGATCCTGTGATGCGAATGGGAATGATATCCGTCGATCTGCCATTGCATAATTTACAATTGTGTCGCAAAAAGTATATAGACTGGCAATTACATCAAGGATCGAGTCCTTCCGGCCAGCATATCCCCTTAGCACTTTTCCAAAGTTTCTCGGGAAAGCGCTATTTCGTTAAAGAATAAGCATAAAATACTTTTTATCGGCATTTTCCCGAGAAAACTTAAAAAAATCTTGACATGCCCTGGAAAACAGTTTAAGTGCAATTATTACTGCGAATGAACAACAATAAAATATCGAATTATTGCGGACCGTCAAGTGAATAGAGAATCGGGGGAATATGGACATTCTGATCGTGAGAGAATGAAGGGTTATGCTGGGAAAGATGACCAATGGTGGAGACCGGAGTTGTAAATGTCCAGGCTACGTCACAAACAGGACAGTGATTGCCCAGCTAGTAGCCCTATATGCTGATTTGTTGACCCACGATGGATTTGGCGAGATCCGGGTGGAGGTCCGTATCCTCAAGCGCCGCCAGAAGGAGGTCATCATCCATTGCGGCAAGCAATATCGCTTTGTGGTGGATTTTGTCCCTGGTCACGTGCCGCATGATCTGCTTGAGCTTGCGGCCGGCATCAAACAGGGGGACATCCGCCGCGGTAATCCGTGAAAGATATACTCCCCCTCAAATCGGGCTGGCCGTCCGCCCCCGCTTGCGGCCGGCCAGCCCTTCTTTTGAATCTGTTACCTTGTATTTCCACTCTGGAGGTCTATTAGAGCATGAGCACACAGAAATCAACTCAGAAGCTGGAATATCCCAGGAATGAAAAGCAGAGAACTATTCTGCGCCCCGGGCTTGAACTGATTGTTGAAGATTTCAGGCCTCCGGAAGATCATGTTGTCATTCTGGAAATGGGGCATTCCTCATTAGAATTCCGTCTGTGTCTCTCAGGGAAGATACGAGGAAATATTCAAGGCCTAAAAAATGAAATTACGTTGGATGCAGGCCAAGCCGCTTTCTGGTTCAGCCCAAGGTCTAGGATTACTATGGAGTATCCGGCCGGCCAATCTGTCCGTTGGGTGGGTATCAGGGTGAAACCTCAGTTGTTAAGTACCCTTGCTGAAAGCCAGCCTGCATGGCTTCCTGCTCATCTTGGCAGAGCAATAGAGGGATGTGAAGAAAAATGTTATTACCACATTGGGGAAATGACCACCTTGATACGCATTGCTACCCACCAGGTATTCAACTGCCCTTATCAGGGTTTTACAAGGCAACTATATCTTGAAGGCAAAATCCTGGAGCTTTTGGCACATTTGATGGTCGCGTTTCATCCTGAGAACTTATCCATATTACGTTCTCAATTACGTCCTGAGGAACGACAACGGGTCCTTCAGGCCAGGACAACCTTGATAGATAACTTCAAACAACCGCCATCTCTGCTGGAACTATCCCGTAAGGTGGGTCTCAATGATTACAAGTTAAAGATAGGGTTTCGCCAGGTCTTCGGAACCACTGTTTTTGGTTACCTACGCCAGTACCGCATGGAATATGCTAGACAGCTCTTAGAAGAAGGGGAAATGAGTGTCACTGAAGTATCATACTCTGTTGGCTATTGCAGCTTGAGCCATTTTGCCAAGGCTTTCTACCGGCAGTTCGGCACAAAACCAGGCTTCTATCTCAGTAAGATACACAAGAAGGCTTACATGGCCCCATCTTATCATCAAAATCCGTCTACTGTTAGCCTCGACAAGGGCTGACGGGGGACGGACGCCATAAGCGCTAAGTTATTTTTGCACCGGATGGACTTACTAAAAAATGAACATCGAACATCGAACATCGAACATCGAATGTTGAATGGGAAAAGATGAAGAAATAGACTTATGACCTGGAAGAAAGGCTACTAATTATTGCAGGAGGCGGGATATCGGTATACTTCAGCCTTCAACCTAAATGGCTAACATAGCGAGTATCAAAACGGCTGAAAAGAAACAGAAATAGCCGTTGAATGTTTGGTATTGGATATTCGTTTTTCATTCGAGTTCATCTTTCAAAACAATTCCGTACGGCATAAATGTAACCTGTGAACGTTTACAAAACAACTTAGCGCTTATGGGGACGGACGCCCTATGCAACCCGGTCTAAAAGGCCGGCAGATCTACCAGTGGTCCGGTGGGGCGACCTAACCGAGTTGGATCTGCCATGTGTATAGCTCCTTATGCTTTTGCCGGTTTTTCTGCCAATGCCTTCCCTGAAATCTCGGATTTACTTTCCTCTGCTTCCTGCTTTCCTGATTTTTTGCCGGACTTGTATAAAAGATAGCCGGCAGCACCAAGAATTAACCAGCCAATGGGATTTGATAACAAAGGCAAACAATGCATTGTTTTCCTTCTCCTTTATCATTAGAATTATAATAAAATAGAGCTTTAAATTGGGAATGTCAACCGGTGAGTTATTTCGGCGGGGATGTAACCCCCCTATGACGGATTCACTCCTCAACCGGAAATACAGCAACCCGCTCCGAGTTCCTGATAAATACAGATCAACGTGTTGATCCTGTAAATGCCTTTCCCGCTCCCAAACACAATCGGGATATCCCAAGAGTCGACCACAGCGCCCCAAATAGTTATTCAACAAATTCAATGTGGTTATTTTTGAGCTTCTGCCCAATTAACCTCTTGACAATAGAAAATGCCACCTTATATTATAATCAATTGCTCATAACTACAGGAGGAACCATCGTGGCCAGACCCAGAAAACCTCGTTTTGTACAGGGAGGACCCATGGCAAATACTTTCAAGCCTCAGGGAATTCCCGGGCGGGATCTGGAAGAAGTGGTGCTCCCTATTGAAGGGCTTGAGGCCCTCCGTTTGAGCGATCTTGAGAAACTGGATCAAGGAACTGCTTCTATTCGCATGAACGTATCCCGGCAGACCTTCGGCAGGGTACTTGCTGAAGCAAGAGAGATGGTAGCGGAAGCGTTGGTCATGGGAAAGATGATCAGGATTCAAGGCGGTTCTTACAGCCTCCTTGGTGTCGGCAGGTGCCATAAAGGCGCTCGGGGCCGTTGGGGCAGGAATGGACAAGGTAGTTTTTGACACAATTAAACAATAAAAAGGAGGTGTTATACATGCCAGGTTATGATAGTACAGGTCCTATGGGCCAAGGCCCGAAGACAGGTCGAGGATTAGGAAAATGCGGTAAGGCAAAGACTGCAGGGAGTTTGGATATAGCTCCTGGTGGAGCCGTGAGACTGGG
>JAUWHV010000030.1 GCA_030605675.1 Deltaproteobacteria bacterium
TTTGTCAGCGGTCTTATTGATTAAGGCGGAAAAGAAGTAACTATTTAGCCACAGATTCACACTGATAAATAAAACATGACTACTCACGTAGTCAGGCTGAAGCTGTTTAGACTGAAGGCTGAAGGGGTCAGAAGAGCACGATTGCCGTACTTTGGCGGAAATATCTGGTTCTTGCACCAAACATGGCTTTAAAATTCGCTTTTTCCTAACAGCCTTCCGTCTTCAGCCTATCCACCTGAGTAGTTACTATTAAACCAACATATACGAGCCGTTTGCAAGTAGCTCATACTATATATTATTTGCAGCCAGGTCCACAAACGGTTCTGTGATTTCGTCTATGAAAGCAATGGCATGAGAGATACCAATGTATTACTGGATCGTCCTCTTTAAAAAAATAAGAAAATGTAGGCACGAAAACAGGGAAATTATCAGTGCGCTCATTTTGTTTTGCATTGCACTGACGTTGCTGAACGTAGTCATGATATTCAAAGAGGGCCTTGATCCGTTTTCTTCCCTTTATTTTAGCTTTGTAACCGCAACGACTGTCGGTTACGGGGACATTTCACCCACAACAACAATCGGCAAGATTTCATCAGTAATATATATGCTTGTATCTATTGGTGCCCTGGGTACTGCTATCGGGGTCATTACCACAAAAGCATTTGATTTTTTAACAAGAAAAAAGAAGGGATTGACAGTGATTAAAGACAAAGTGGATTTGATTATAATCGGTTATCCAAACGAGGCCAAGGTTTGTAAGATTGTTCAGGAATTTCGTCAAGATCCGCGTTTCAGGACGTCTGTAATCGTTGTTGTGACAAACCGTCTTGAGGAACGGCCGGCCTGGATGGCAGAGGAGATGGTCTTTTTCGTCAAGGGGTTGGGTTCAAAAAAAGAAGTCCTTGAGCAAGCAAACGTCCGGTCCGCACGCCATGTTCTTGTGCTTGCCAATGATCCCTTTGATGAGGTGTCTGATGAATTCTCATCATCAGCAGTCATTATGAGCGAACGCCTGAATCCTGATGCATATACTATTGCTGAAAAGGTCCGGGAAGACGGCTACTTGTTTGAAATAGCGGAGTGTGACCGTGTTGTCTCGGTTTCAAGGGCAGGAGAGCTTGTCCAGGAGCTTCAGGACCCTGGTGCAATTGAATTTGCTGAATGTATTTTCTCCAATCAGAGCAAAGGTAATCAGTACAATATTAAGCTGGACAAAGATATAAGCTGGGGAGAGGTTGTCTTAGACCTTCTTGATAAAGGCGCAACTGCTATTGGCTACAGGAATGCAGGCGAATCCGGATTCAATTTTATACCCAAAAAGGATGATGCAATAAAGGCGGGCGCAACTATAAAATATATTGCAAAAGATCCATTGGAATAAACGGCATCCTTCATTTTGTAGTTTACACTTTTTAAACATATACGGATGCCAGCCATTAGCTATTATGTAAAATTCTGTATAAAAACGGACTGTTAAGCTAAAAGCTAACGGCCAAAAGCTAATCGCACAGGTCATATTAACAGGCCCTTAAACAATAGAATCATAAACCGCCCTATTTCTACCTGCTTCCTTTGCCTTATAAAGGGCGATGTCCGCTGCTTTTATCATGCCTTCCAAGAAATCATTTATGTCATGATCTCTTGATGGCATAAAATCTACTACGCCTAAGCTTATACTGACATCTATTTTTCTGTCCTCAACCTGAAAAGGCCTTTCACATATGCACTTGCGAAGTTTTTCTGCAATTACCCTACTGATTTTCGAGTCGGCTTTGGAAATACCGACTAAAAACTCCTCCCCTCCATACCTGCCGATATCATCGTGCGGTCTCAGTTCGGATTTTATCCTGTTCACAATCTCAACCAGGACTTTATCACCAGCACCATGTCCATATGTGTCATTAACCTTTTTAAAGTGATCAATATCCAGCATAATCAAACAAAACGTGGAATTTTCGCGGCCTGCGCGGGAAATTTCACCCCTCAGGCGCTCAAAAATGGCCCTTCTGTTAGAAATTCCGGTAAGACCATCCGTAATAGCCAGGGTATGAAGCTTCTCGTTTGCCTCTCTTAATGCCTTCTCGAATTCAATAAGCCTCAGACCCACCTTCAGGCGGGAGAGCAGTTCCCTCCTGTCAAACGGTTTTGGCAGATAATCATCCGCACCTGTTTCAAGCCCTTCAACGATGCTATCAATATCTTTTTTCCCGGTCAGAAATATCACATAAACATAATGAGAAAGAGAGGCATCTTTTATTCTTTGACATAGTTCTATCCCGTCCATTTTAGGCATTTGCCAGTCAAGGATAGCAATATAGATATCTTCCTTTTCTTTTTGGAAAATATCCCATGCCTCCTGGCCATCATGTGCTTGTAGTACTTCATACCCATGATTCGCCAATGCCTTTGCTAAAACCATGCGTGAGATATTTTCATCTTCTGCAATAAGGACTTTCATTCTCTTTGCCTGATTTCAAAACAGGTTCTTTATCTTCCCCAATTCTTCCTCCAGTTCATTATAAGCCTTTTCTATGCCCTGGATTTTACCTTTCCTTCCCATGCCTTCTATCTTAAACGAAAGATCATAAACACGGGTCAAGCTGAGATTACCAGATGCACTCTTTATGCTGTGAGCAGTCTCTTTGATAGTCTTAAAATCCTCTTCTTTTATTCCCTTTGAAAGTTGTGCCATTTTTTGGGGATAATCGGACTTAAACAGCTCTATTAACTCCTTCAGGAATTCCGTATCCCCGTCAACCCTTTCAAGTACCGATTCTTGGTCGAATACCGGCTTTGCTTTCTCTTGTTCCATATTCCCCCCCCAAGGTTCAAAGGTTCAGGGTTCACGGTTACAAGAATTGAAGGTACTTGTTGATTTTAATTCCTCAATCCCTCAATTCCCTTATTTTAAATAGGTATCGGCCTCTGGAAACAAAAGGTTAAATGAGAAAAAGACATGTAGCAGAGATATAGGGAATATAGGAGATAGGGTTCTTGATTTAAGACGAGGAATTAGCGGCTGTTTCCGCCATTTCCCCCATGGGATATGAGCCCAGCCATTCCAGAAAAGTGCAGCCTTTTCTGATGGCCTTGATTCCTTCCTGTACGGCCGGGTCTTCTATGTGGCCTGCAATATCTACATAGAACAGGTATCTCCAGGGCTCGTTTTTCACCGGCCTGGACTGTATCTTGGTAAGGTTTATTCCAAGTTTTGCAAGGGGCTCAAGTAACTTGAACAGTGAACCCGGGCGGTCCTCAAGGCTTAATAGCAAAGAGGTCTTGTCTTTCCCGCTTGGCTTGGGACACTCATTGCCGAGAACCAGGAACCGCGTGGTGTTTCCTGCAAAGTCCTCGATGTGCCTGGCAACTGTCTGAAGGTTGTATGTGCGGGCCGCCAAGGGACTGGCAATAGCCGCCACGGAAGAATCAACCGCTGCCCACCGGGCTGCCTGGGCAGTGCTGACCACCTCTTCTGTCGGGACTGCCCGCATGTTACGTTGCAGCCACCCTCTGCACTGGGCCAGGGCATGGGGATGAGAGAGTACGCGGCGGATCTTGTCTATCCTGCCGCTCTGACTGATGAGGTCATGAGAGATAGGCAAATAAACTTCCCCGCATACCTTGACCTTAAAATCACAAAGCCCATCCAGGGCCAGGGCTACAGTCCCCTCCACCGAATTTTCTACCGGAACCACCCCATAGTCTGTACGTCTGCGTTCTACTTCTTCAAATACCTCGGTAATGTTCCCCAGGGGAACAAACTCGGGGGCATGGCCGAAGAACCGGGCTGCTGCCATGTGGGTAAAGGTTGTCTCAGGGCCGAGATATCCCAGCCTGGCCGGCCGCTGGGCGTTCCTGCAGGCAGATATGATCTCCCCGAATATGACCCTTAGGCCTTCAGGGGGAAATTTTTTAGCATTTTGCTTTAGAATGTGCTGAATGACTTCCCGTTCGCGGGAAAGATCAAGGGGCTGCTGGGAGGATTCCGCCTTAGTCCGGCCGATTTCCTCCGCCACCTCCAGGCGTTCCTGAAGCAGGCTTACAAGCTCAACGTCTATTTTATCAATTCGCCGTCTAAGGCGTTTGAGTTCTTGATACTGACTGTTATCCATTTAATTTGCTTAATCATGTAGGTTGATTTTCTTTGCGCCTTTGCGCCTTTGCGCCTTTGCGTGAGATTCTTTTAAAAAGTATAAACCACGAAACGAGAAATACCGAATAATTTCTCCATTATTTACACGGTCCGATCATCTCTCTGATGGCAATTAGCTCATGCCTGATTTCTTTGAGCAACTCATTGGTTCTGTCTCCGGCATCCTTCATCTTTTGTTCTTCTGCGATCCGCCTCCTGGCACCGGCTATAGTAAATCCTTCATCGTAAAGGAGAATTTTTATACGCCTTATAAAATCTATATCTTCAATCCTGTAAAGACGTTGTTTTGCAACCCTGTGGGTATGGATTTGCCGAAATTCGCCTTCCCAGTAGCGAAGCACATGAGGTTCAACCCCGATCAGCTCACTCACCTCACCTATCCGGTAGTATTTCTTCCCCTGTCCTGGCATTTACGATCCTCTTAAGTAACCGGCTGGGGCGGAAAGCCACTGTACGCTGGGCAGGAATAATTATCGGCTCCCCATTAACAGGGCTGGTCCCTCTGCGTGCCGACTTTTGCACACTGCGCAGGGTACCAAACCTCACAATCTTCACTTGATCGCCATTGATCAGTGATGCCTTGATCTGGCTGAAGATCTCATTGACCAGTTGCAGGCTGACACGCAAGGAATAGCCAAGTTCATTGCTTACTGTCTCAGCGATTTCCCGCTTGGTCAAGGCCCCCATCAGTCCCTCAGCTTTGCCTTATAGGATTGAAGAACAGAGCGGACCATTGGATCATGGACTTCTGAGACCTCATGGTCTGAGAGTGTATGATCCAAAGCCCTGTATGTGAAGCGCATGCCTATGCTCTTTGAGCCTTTTGGAACAGGTTTTCCCCTGTAAATATCAAAGATCCGCACTTCTTCAAGAAAATCCGGGGCCTGTTCGGAAATATATTCCAGGAGATCTTGAGCAGAAAGCCTGTCCGGGACAATTACTGCAATATCCCTCTCAACAGCAGGATACCTGGCAAGTGGAGTAAATTTATGCTGCTGGGACGCGGCTGTTTCTAAAGCATTAAAAGAGAGTTCAAACACAAATACCGGCCCGTTTATATCCCAGAATTCCAAAACATTTGGATCGATTTGCCCAAAGCTGCCCAGGACGGAATTTTCCCCCCATACTATACCGGCAGAGGCGCCTGGCAGGTAAAAAGGACCATCCGGTGTCTCTAATACGGTTTTCCACCCGGAGATCCCAAGGGCCTGGAGCAACCCTTGCAGCACTCCTTTTAAATCAAAAAGATCTACCTGCTCCCTCGGCCATGACCATGATTCAGGATAACGCGCCCCTGTGCACATGGCAACTATTCTCTGTTCTTCAAGGGGAAGTTCACCTGCTCCCCTTGCATAAAATACAGTGCCAATCTCAAAAAGTCCAAGGTCCATGTTCCGCCTCGCCTGGTTTCTGGCTACTGTCCCCATTAGCGAGGGGATGATACTGGTCCTCATTACTGACTGATCATCGCTCAAGGGATTCTGCACACTTACCATCTGCATCCTTGGATCATTTTTGCCCAGACCCAGGACCTCTATTTCCTCTGGTGACATAAAACTATAAGAGATCACCTCGGTCATGCCCTGAGATGAAAGAATGTTTCTTATCCTGTGAACAAGTGCTTGAGACGGTTCCGGGGCCCTGGCGGCAATCCCGGCCCTGGGTACCTGAGTCGGTATATTGGGAAAGCCGTGGAGTCTGGCTATCTCTTCTACCAGATCAACCTCTTCTTTCAGGTCAAGACGATGTGCAGGCACCATTCCTTTGATTTTTTCATCATCAACATGGCTAAGCTCAATACCGATCCTTTCCAGGAGTTGGGCTATCTGTATGGGCTCAAGCCCTGTGCCGAGAAGCTTGTTGGCCCTTTCAGGACGAAGAGACAGATATCCGGGTTTATAGGGTCTTGGATAAACATCCTTAATCTCTCCGACCAGACAGCCGCCGGTTACCTGACCAATAAGCTCCACTGTCCTGTAAAGTGCACTTATTACTCCTTCCGGGTCAACACCCCGCTCAAACCTGTATGAGGACTCTGTAATCGTTTTAAGGGCCTTGGATGTCCTCCTTACCTGGATTGGAGCAAACCAGGCGCTTTCAAGGAGTATGCGCTTTGTGTCATCATTGACCTCAGTTTCAGCCCCGCCCATGACACCGGCCACTGCCACCGGCCTGTCCGCATCTGCAATGACCAGCATATCCGGCCTGAGCTCTCTGTCCTTTCCGTCAATGGTCTTTATCTTTTCTCCGGGCCTTGCTGTCCTGACTTCAATAGCCGGTCCTGTCAGCATATCCAGATCAAAGGCATGGAGCGGTTGTCCTCGTTCGATCAGTACGTAGTTTGTCACATCCACTACATTGTTTATCGGCCTGATTCCACTGGCCTGTAATCTCTTAGCCATCCAGTGAGGGGAATGACCGATCCTGATCCCTTCCATTACGGCAGCCGTATATCTGCCGCACAGGTCAGGGGCTTTTATGGAAACAGAAATTGAGGAATTGGGGGATTGGGGGATTGAGGAATTGGGGGATTGGGGGATTGTCAGGGGGATGCCGTATATGGCGGATACTTCCCTGGCGACTCCCAGGACGCTGAGACAGTCAGGACGGTTTGGCGTAACGGCAATATCCAGGACCCAGTCTTTCAGACCCAGAACATCCACAAGGGATTTCCCCGGCTCGCGTCCAGGGGCAGGTTCCAGTATGAGGATTCCTGTTTCATCATCACCGATACCAAGTTCAGCCTCTGAACACAGCATCCCATCAGAGCGTATTTCGTAGATGTCAGAAGACTCCACGGTCGTACCGTCGGACAACACGGTCCCTGGCCTTGCCAGAGCTGCCAACCGCCCCTTCTCTACATTAGGGGCCCCGCAGACCACGTCAAACTTCTGTTCACCTGCGGCTACCGTGCAGACCTGCAAATGCGACGCATGAGGGTGGGGGACGATCTCCTCAACCGAGCATACTACGACCGGGGCAAGACCTTTGTAGGCAGGCTCTATCTCCTCTACTTCAAGACCGGCCATGGTGAGATCTTCTGCCAGGGTTTCTACAGGCACTGTAAAATGTACAAACTCTTTGAGCCAGGAGGTCAGGATTAGCATGAGATCACTTTATTAATCAAAACTGGTGAAGGAAACACAGGTCGTTGTCATAGAAAAGGCGGATGTCGTCAATACCGAATCTGAGCATTGCGATTCGTTCTACTCCAAGGCCGAATGCAAAACCGCTGAACTCTTCAGTATCGTAGCCCACGTGCCTGAATACCGCGGGATGTACCATGCCGGCTCCCAGCACCTCCAGCCAGCCGGTCTGGGAACATATCCTGCAGCCCTTGCCTCTGCATATGACGCACTGAATGTCTATTTCCGCACTGGGTTCTGTAAACGGAAAGAAGCTCGGTCTGAAGCGTACCAAGGTATCCGGATCAAATATCTGTTGGACAAAGGCGGTCAACACTCCCTTGAGACCTGCAAAGGAGACATCCCTGTCCACCATAAGCCCTTCCACCTGATGGAACATCGGGGTATGAGTTATATCTGAGTCGCACCTGTACACCTTGCCGGGTGCAATTACGCGCATTGGCGGCCTGTGCCTTTCCATGGCGCGTATCTGTATCGGGGAAGTATGAGTTCGGAGCAGGACCTTGTCATCAATATAAAACGTGTCCTGCATGTCCCTGGCAGGGTGGTCGGGAGGGATATTCAGGGCCTCAAAGTTGTAGAAATCAAGTTCCACTTCAGGACCCTGGGCCACGGTAAAGCCCATCCTCTCAAATACAGAACAGATCTCATCCATCACCTGGGTGATGGGGTGCAATCTGCCGAGCCGTCTCTGTCTTCCGGGAAGTGTGGGGTCCAGTCCTGGAATAAAGGTGCGGACATGAACGTCCTTTAACGCCTCCTTCCGGGCATTGATGGACGTCTCTATCTCCTTCTTGAGCTTGTTGGCCAGTTGCCCGATCTTTGGGCGTTCCTCAGCAGAAAGCTTCCCTATGGCCTTTAAAACCATGGTCAGCTCCCCTTTACGGCCAAGGACCCTGACTCTTATATTTTCAAGATCTTCCTCGCTGGACGCTGATTCTGCAGACTCAAGGGCCTGAGTCCTGATTTCCTCTAGGCGCTCCTGCATATATCCGGTTCTTTATCAGGCGCTCTTTGCAGTTTCTACAAGGGAGGAAAAGGCATTGGAGTCTGTCACTGCAATATCGGCAAGCATCTTCCGATCTACAGCAACCCCTGCCTTGCTTATACCTTCAATAAAGCGGCTATAGGACATGCCATTCAGCCTGCAGGCCGCGTTGATGCGGATTATCCACAAGCGGCGAAACATGCGTTTCTTGGTTCTGCGGTCCCTGTAAGCATAGCAGAGTCCCTTTTCCACAGTCTCCTTGGCCTGTTTGAAACAGAGGCGTCTGGCACCCCTGTAGCCTTTGGCCATCTTGAGTATCTTCTTGCGACGACGACGGGCTTTAAAGCCCCTTGTAACCCGTGGCATTTTCTTTCAAACTCCTCTTTTAGGGCAATCAGATAAAAGGCATCATCCGTTTAATTGACTTGACCCTTGTCTCAGAAATCTCTGTCTCTTTCCTCAGGACCCTTTTGCGTTTCCGTGTCTTGGAGGTCAAAATATGGCTGGATCCCGCCTTTCTATACATGAACTTCCCGGTCCCTGTCTTTTTGAAACGCTTGGCAGCAGCGCGTCTAGTCTTCATCTTTGGCATAATTATTTATCCTTTATTCTGCTGAAAAACCGAGGTGGCTCAACAGCTATACTCGTCCCGTACGAGTTCACAAACGCTAACTAATAACCCCATCAGGGTCTTAGGTCAATCCTTTTTAGGAGCAAGTATTGTGTGCATTAACGGACCTTGCTTGACAGGAACGTTCTCAGAGACGGCAATGTCGGACATCTCCTCCACAATTCGTTTTAACAAGGCATATCCCAATTCAGGGTGGGCGTTTTCCCGGCCTCGAAACCTCACTGTAACCTTTACTTTGTTTCCAGCGCCGATGAACTGCCTTATTCGTCTCTTTTTTACATCAAGGTCATGTACGTCCGTTCTTGGACGCATTTTGATCTCTTTGACTTGAATAATGGTCTGTTTTTTCCGGGCTTCCTGGGCTTTTTTGCTTTGCTCGTACTTGAACTTTCCATAGTCCATGATGCGGCAGACCGGTGGCTGGGCATGCGGTGCCACCTCCACAAGGTCTAATCCGACATCATCCGCTTTGGCCTGGGCTTCATTCAGAGCTAATATCCCGAACTGCGTCCCATCCTCACCAACGAGCCTTACTTCCTTGGCCCTGATCCGATAATTTACATTGACTGGAATTTCTCTTGCGATACTACACCCCCCTGTTTTTCAAGTTAACGCCCTTCGGGCAAATTTAAAAAATCTCTGACACGGATTTCACTGATTACACTGCCGAATCCGTGGCCATCCGTGCCTGCCCCATGAAATGCCATTATTTTTCTATTTCATCGGGGTAATCCGTGTCTAAAAAGTAAATTCCCATACTATGAACTTATTAACAATTAAAGACTTCCCTGCACTCTTTTTCCACCAGGGCAATAAAGTCATTAACAGACATGGCTGTCAGTTTCTGCCCCTTTCTGGTACGAGGGCTTACGGTCATACCAATTATTTCTTGATCGCCTACTATCAGCATATAAGGGATCTTGTCAAGCTGGGCCTCACGGATTTTTTTACCCAGCTTTTCATTTCTGAGGTCGGCCTTTGTCCTGACTCCTGCGGCCCTTAGCTTTTCGGCAACTGATTCAGCCCACTGATCCTGTCTATCCGTTACGGTTAAGACAACGGCCTGAACAGGGGCCAACCAAAGAGGAAAAGCCCCTGCATAGTGTTCAATCAGCACACCGAAGAACCTCTCCAGGGAGCCAAGCAGGGCCCGGTGTACCATGATCGGCGTATGGGGCCGGCCGTCTTCCCCTATATAACGCACATCAAATCTCTCAGGGAGGTTGAAGTCAACCTGGATGGTGGAACACTGCCATGAACGATCCAGGCAATCCTTGATCTTGATATCAATCTTAGGGCCATAAAACACCCCTTCTCCAGGATCTATTTCATAGGTCAACCCCTGCGCCTCAAGTGCCTGCCTGAGTGCGTCGGTTGCACGCTCCCAATTTTCATCCGAGCCCACATACTTGTCAGGACGGGTGGAGAGATAGATATCATAACGGTCAAAGCCAAATACCCTCAGGACATACAGGGTCAAGTCCAGGATTTCATGAATTTCCTTGGTGAGCTGGTCCGGCCGGCAAAAGACATGTCCATCGTCCTGGGTAAATCCCCTGACCCTCATGAGCCCGTGCAAGGTGCCTGTCCTCTCATACCGATAAACAGTACCCAGCTCGCACCAGCGCATGGGAAGTTCCCTGTAACTGCGTATCCGGGAGTTGTAGATTGCTATGTGAAAGGGGCAGTTCATTGGCCTTAACTGATAGCTGACCTCGTCAATCTCCATGGGGAGATACATGTTCTCACTGTAAAAATCCAAATGGCCGCTGGTTTTCCAGATGTCTCTGCGGGCAATATGGGGAGTGAAGAGCATGTCGTAATCCCTCCGGAAGTGCTCATCGCGCCAGAAGTCCTCAATGATCTTGCGGATAATGCCCCCCTTGGGGTGCCATAGGATAAGCCCGGGGCCGATTTCTTCATGTACGGAAAAGAGGTCCAAATCCCTGCCCAGACGCCGGTGATCCCTTTTCTTGGCCTCTTCCAGGCGATTCAGGTGTTCTTTTAGAGATTTTTTATCAAAGAATGCCGTGCCGTATATGCGCTGGAGCATCGGCCGGGTTTCATCCCCCTTCCAGTATGCCCCTGCAAGGCCGGTGAGCTTAAAGGCTTTCAAATGACCTGTATGAGGAAGATGCGGCCCTCTGCACAGATCTATGAATTCTCCCTGGCTGTATATTGAGACCTCTTCTACCCCCTGATCATCAAGTTCATTCAGGATCTCAAGCTTGTATCTTTCTCCAAGTTTCTTAAATCGTTTCTTCGCATCATCCAGGGATATATCTTCTCTTGTTATGTCCTGAGACCTCTTTACAATCTCTTTCATCCCGGCTTCTATCTTTTCCAGGTCTTCCGGGATAAAGGGCCTCTGGTAATCAAAATCATAGTAGAACCCGTTTTCTATTGCCGGACCTATAGCTACTTGTACGTCTTGAAAAAGTTCCTTAACGGCCTGGGCCATAATATGTGCGGCAGTATGCCTCAGCACCTCGAGGGTATCATCATCACCGGGCAAGACAGCCTCTATTCTGCAGTCATGTGTAAGGGGCGTGGAAATATCCTTTAATTCCCCGTCAATCCGGGCAAGAATTGTTTTTTTTGACCTGTTCCTGCTGAGCACGCCGGCCAGGAACTCAGAAGCAGGAGTTCCGCTTGCAACCTGTTCTGTGTTCTCACCATTAAAGGTTACAGTAATGACATCTGTTCCAGTCTCTGCCATTGGTCTCTCTGTTCAAAGCAGAAAAAGGCATCTTTGCCCTTTGGAATGGGCCAAAAAAAGATGCCTTTTAAAAAAATCTCCGGGAAAGGATAGAAAACAGGCACTGGTAGGCGCGGGCGGGATCGAACCGCCGACTTCTACCGCGTCAAGGTAGCGCTCTCCCCCTGAGCTACGCGCCTTTCCAAAGTTCTTTAAAATTATACAAAAATCTGTCCTCAAGGCGTTGAAGTTGATAACAAGATTTACCAGGGGTGTCAAGGGAATTGAGCAGGTCAAACCAGGGCTTGAGTCAACGAAGTTATCCAATAATCAAAAGGCATTGGAAGAAAAATATACTTCCAAAACATGCCATATTTTACAACGCCCTTGACCTGGGCTCAAGCTGTCCATACTGTGTCTTTTGGAAACTGATTTAATTTAAGTGAACTAAAGTGAGCTAAAGTTAAGGATGAGCCTCTTGCAAAAGGCCCGATAGGTAAATGGAGACATAAACATGGACAAAAGTCAGTACGCTAGAAGGGACAGGTTAGTCAAAGAAAAACAGCATGATACTTACAGAGAATCGGGTAAATGGCCGGAGCCGACAATGTGCACTGAATGCAAGGCCCTTTTCCTGGACGGGCGGTGGTCCTGGAAAAAACCTCCTGTTGATTCCAACCGGGTAATCTGTCCGGCCTGCCAGCGCATTGCCGACAACTATCCGGCAGGCCATATAGAGATAAAAGGACCATTCTTCAAACAGCACCGCGAAGAGATGTTAAACCTCATCAGCAATGAGGAAAAGCAGGAGAAGGGCGAACATCCTATGGAAAGGATCATGTCCGTTGTTGATGAAGAAGAATATACCCTGGTAACCACAACAGGAGTCCATATGGCCCGCCGAATCGGAGATGCCATCTCAAGGGCTTATCGGGGTGATCTTGATTTCCAATACGGTGATGCAGAAAATAGTATAAGGGTCTATTGGCATCGATAACAGTATGGAAAACATTATTCCGGTTTTAATATTCATTGCCGGCATTGTTTCAGGGGCTGGAGTTTTCTGGCTTTTCCATCGTGCCGGAATCACTCAGGCTCGGGAACAATTAAGGTTGGAAGGCGAATCTGAGCGTGTTGCCCTAAATGAAAAGCTCCTTGCAAGAGATAAGCAGATCCAGGACCTTGGGGTTGCCCTTGAAAAGGCAAATGATGAGACAAGGGACCTTCGAGATCAAATTCAGGCCGAGTCTGAGAAACGATCGACTGCCGAGGAGAGGAATTCCCGCATTCCCGAACTAAAGGAATCATTGAATGCCAAAGAAGCCGGAATTTCCCAGCTCCAGGAAGAAAACACCCAACTTAAGACGCAATTATCAGAATTAGAGACCCGTATTGCAGATGAGAGAAAATCAATCCAAGAGAAGCTGGATCTATTAAACAGTGCCCAGACAAGCCTGGCTGATGCCTTTAAGGCCCTTTCCGCCGAGGCCCTTAAGAGCAATAACCAGTCATTTCTTGAGCTCGCAAAGGCCACACTTGAGAAATTCCAGATTGAGGCCCAGGGCGACCTGAAGCAACGGCAAAAGGCAGTAGAAAACCTGGTCTTACCTGTCAGGGAATCTCTGGCAAAGGTTGACTACCAGATACAGGAGATAGAAAAGGCACGAAAAGAGGCCTATGGCGGTCTGTCTGAGCAGGTAAAGTCCCTGATTACCACGCAGGAGAAGCTTCAGTCAGAGACAGGAAATCTGGTTAAGGCCCTGCGTGCCCCTTCGGTACGCGGTCGTTGGGGTGAAATCCAGCTCAAGAGGGTCATTGAAATTGCCGGCATGTTGCCCCACTGTGATTTCGTTGAGCAAAAAACAGTAACAACCGATAACGGGCATATCAGGCCTGACCTGATAGTCAGACTGCCGGGCGGGAAAAATGTGGTGGTTGATGCCAAGGCCCCGCTCCAGGCATACCTGGAGGCCATGGAGGCCAAAGATGACAAGTCAAAACTCGAACACCTCAAGGGCCATGCACGTCAGGTACGTGAACACATGGTTAAGTTGAGTTCAAAGGCCTACTGGCAGCAGTTTGAGCCGACCCCGGAGTTTGTTGTCATGTTTTTACCCGGAGAAAACTTCTTCAGTGCGGCCCTGGAACAGGACCCAGGGTTAATCGAAAAAGGAGTAAAAGATTGCGTAATCCTTGCGACACCGACCACGCTGATTGCCTTGCTTCGTGCTGTGGCATACGGATGGAGACAGGAGAAGATTGCCGAAAGCGCCCAGGCAATAAGCAAAATCGGTCGCGAGCTCTATGAACGCCTGAGTGTCTTTGCTGACCATTTTTCCGGAGTGGGTAAGGGACTGGATCGAGCCGTAGAGACTTATAACAGGGCCGCAGGTTCTTTAGAGAGTCGAATACTTCCGGCAGCCCGTCGCTTTACGGAGCTTGGCGCTGCATCAAAAAAGGAAATTCCACCGGTGTCGCCTGTAGAGAGGTCGTCAAGGACGCTTCAAGCGCCGGAACTTGTTCATGATCAAGGACCGGGAGAAAACGAGCAGGGGTGATTGACAGCATGATCGACTTTTTGGGATCAGGGGCACTCAATCTCGATCTTGTCTATGAGGTGGATAACCTTGAGGATGTGCGGTCAGCGGGCTTTGATCTCCACCCCGGGCATGAGATATCAGGAAATCACAAAACGGCAAAAGCCCTTATGGATTTTCTCCATAGCCAGGGGACTCTCATGGCCAAAAGCGGAGGCGGCTCTTCTGCCAATACCATATGTGTTCTCAGCCGTCTCGGTCACAGGGCCGGCTTCATCGGTACAGCAGGTAAAGACCAGGCTGGCAATTTCATACTGAGCTCTATGAAGGGTGTGGATTATTCCCTTGTGAAGCAAGTCGGCAGGAGTGCAATCTGTATCATTATAGTCGAGAAGATGGAACGGGACAGGGCCATGTTTGTTGCACCCCATGACCGTGAGGTGGAATTTCCGGATTCTGCAATCCTGAAAAGCGTGTTAAATACAAGAGTGTTCCATTTCAGTTCCCTGGTTCAGTCTCGCGGCATCTCTATTCAGAAAGAGTTAGCCAATGCCCTTAAGCCGGAACAGATCCTTTCCTTTGATCCAGGTGAGCTTTACGCAGCAAGGGGAATTGAGGCCCTGTCAGGCATTCTCAAAAGGACTGATATACTCTTTATCACGGAAGAAGAAGTTAAGATAATGACCGGCATGTCAGGCAAGGCCGGACTTGAGGCCATTTATCCCCTGCTGAGTGAGAACCGGACAGATCACAATTCCTTGGGATTAAACCTATTCAAAGACACAGGGGGGGCTGCCATAGTATGCAAACAGGGTCCAAGGGGCGCGGTTATCTATAGTCCTGAAGCGTCTTTGACAATTCCGGCTGAAAAGGTCTTAAAAATAGTTGACAACACCGGTGCGGGAGATGCATTTAATGCAGGTTTTTTGCACGTCATGCTTCAAGGGGCACCGGCCCATGAATGTCTCAGGTCTGGTGTACAGCTTGCCGCCTTTTCTCTGTCGGCTTTTGGCAGAGGCTGGCTGGACAGGCTGGAGGCCTGAAAAAGGAGGAAGTATGTGGAGTTTCGGTTGGTGGACCACGGGTAGGGACCAGGCGGCCATTGATCTGTTTGAGACTGTTCACAACGCCATTAACAATAGGATCATCCCCGGAGAAATCTCGTATGTATTTTCTTCAAGGGAACCCGGCGAAAGCGAGTTCAGTGACAGGTTGGTAAAAATGGCTGCAGACTATGGTATCCCTGTAGTCAGTCTTTCAGCAGTGCGCTTTCGCCCGGATCTCAGGAAACAGGATCGTGAGGCATGGAGACAGGCCTATCACAAAGAGGTCCTTGCAAAGGTTAAAGGTTTTCCGGCCCAGGTGGTGGTACTTGCAGGCTATATGTGGGTAGTCAGCCCGGAGATCTGCCGTAAACTCTCAATTATCAACCTCCATCCCGCGGCCCCCGGAGGCCCTGCCGGCACCTGGCAGGAGGTGATCTGGCAGTTGCTGGATCAGAAAGCCGATAAAACCGGGGTCATGATGCACCTTGTGACTCCGGAGCTCGACAAAGGGCCTGCTGTTACCTATTGCTCTTTTTCCATACAGGGAGGTGCCTGGGATCCCCTGTGGAAACAGTTTGAGCATGAGCTTCAAATGTCAGGCCTTGAGGAAATAAAGGAATCATTTGGAGAATTACAACCGCTTTTTGCCAGAATCCGCAATGAGGGAGTAAAAAAAGAGCTTCCGCTCATCGTCCAGACCATAAGATCCCTTGCAGAAGGAGAGATCTCAATCAAGGATTTTCAACTATACAACAGGACCGGAAGTAAACTGGCCGGGCCCTATGATCTTACTGATGCTATTGTCACAACCGCATAAGCAGCCATACCCTCACCGGTCCCTGTAAATCCAAGCCCTTCGGTGGTAGTGGCCTTGATGTTGATCTGATCCACAGATACTCTGCAGGCATCAGATATGTTTTTTTCCATCTCAGTCACAAAAGGAACGATTTTAGGGGCCTGGGCAACCAGGGTGATATCGGCATTTCCCAATTTCCAGCCGGAAGATGCTATTTTTTGAATTACCTCTTCCAGGAGCTTTATGCTTGAAATTCCTGCATAGCGCGGATCACTGTCCGGGAAATGCCGTCCCAGGTCGCCCAAGGCGGCAGCCCCAAGGATCGCATCACACAGGGCATGTGTTATGACATCCGCATCAGAGTGACCAAGAAGGCCATAAGGATAGGGGATCTTTACACCCCCCAGAATAAGAGCGCGGCCGCTCACAAGCCTATGCACGTCATAGCCGAAACCTATTCGAACCGTATTCATGATGTATAACCCTTCACACTCACCTATCACCCGCCCCCAGCTCTTTTCTTGTTATTTCCAGTTTGTCCTGACTCTGCTCCCATTTCAGGAGCAATTCATCCTGCTCTTCCCTGAGTGCTTTGTATTCGCTAAGGAGCGGGACACCCCTGTTTTTATCACTAAAAATATCCGGATCTGCAAGCAATTTCTCCAACTCTTTCTGTCTTACTTCAAGTTCAGCAATTCGTCCTTCTACACACTCCACTTCAGCCAGGAGCGGTTTCAGGGTATTGTATATCAGTTGCCGTTTTTCCGCCTTTTCCCTTTTTTCTTTTTTTCGATCTTGCCCCTTTTCGACTGACGTCTTGTTTTTCCCTGTTTCCTCATGCGTGTATTCCCGGCCGGAAGAATTCGCCGATTCATCTTCCGTCATGGCAATATGGTAAAAATATTCTGCCAGATTTCCTGGGTACTCTACTATCTCGCCCCCCCTAATATCCCAGATTTTTGTTGCCAGCCTTTTGATAAATGACTGGTTGTGCGAAACAAACAGCAGGGTGCCGTTGTATTTGGAGAGCGCATTGATCAATGCCTCTGAAGATGAAATATCCAGATGATTGGTCGGTTCATCCATCACCATAAGATTTCCAGGCTTGACAAGAAGCTTTGCAAGCGAGACACGGGCTTTTTCACCCCCGGAAAGGACACCTATAGCCTTGTCCACGTCCTGCCCTGAGAAAAGGAAGGCCCCACAGACCCCTCTTACAAAACCGATGCTCTCATCCGGGACGACCTTATACACTTCCTGGATCACTGTCTTTTGAAGGTCAAGCATGTCTGAGTGATGCTGTGCAAAATAGCCCATACTGACCGAGTGCCCCAGCGATATCTTCCCCTCATCCGGTTCTATTTCACCAGCCACCATCCTGAGCAAGGTTGTCTTGCCGCATCCATTTGCGCCTATAATGGCTATCCTTTCTCCCCGTGATACGGTCAAATTAATGTCTTTATACAGAGGCTTTTCATTAAACCCCTTTGCCATACCCTTGATTGATACGACAACTCCTCCACTTCGAGGAACCTCGGGGAAAGAAAAATGGGTCGTCTTCTCTCTGCGGTGGCCTTTGACCAGTTCCATTTTTTTGAGCAATTTGATCTTGCTCTGTGCCTGTCTCGCCTTACTCGCCTTAGCGCGAAATCTTTCAATAAATTTTTCCGCCTGTTTGACTTTTTGCTCCTGCTTTTTGGAATTTGCCTCCAGGGTCTTACGCTCCTCCTCACTGGCCTTTACGAAGAAATCATAATCGCCGCTGTAAGATCTTATCCCTTCAGGCCCAAAGCTGATAATGCGTTGGATCTGCCGGTTGAGGAACTCCCTGTCATGGGACACAAGAATCATGGCACCACCAAAGTCCTGCAGAAACTGCTCAAGCCAATGCACGGAAGGAATATCAAGATGATTGGTCGGCTCATCCAGGAGAAGAAGATCAGGCCTCTGGTAAAGAAGGCTGGCAAGGGCTGCTCTCATTTTCCATCCACCGCTCAGGGAAGAAACAGGTCTGTCAAAATCAGACGTGACAAATCCAAGCCCAGACAGGATCCTTTCCGCCGCATGACGCGGATATTCCAGGTCAAGCCGGTTGATCTCCTGAAGGATTTCCGCCAGCTTTTTTGCAGCTCTTGTCTGGTCCTGTTTGGAAGACACATCTTTAAGGGATGCTTCCGTCCTTCTAAGCTCATTTTCCAGCTGTACCCGCCCGGGAACGGATTCAATAACCGACTGCAAGAGAGGCCCTGACAAGGTTTCTTGGACATCCTGGGGCAGGTACCCGACCCGGCCCCCTTTTGTTACTCTGACTTCTCCGCTGTCAAGGGCAACCTCCCCAATGATGAGCCGGAGCAAAGTGGTTTTCCCTGATCCGTTCGGGCCTACCAGGCCTATACGGTCTCTCGGTTCCACTTGAAACCCGATCTCATTAAAAATCTGCTTCCCGGTAAATGAAAGCGAGGCCTTTACGACTGTTAGAAGACTCATTTGAAAAAAAATACCTTCATCAAAAGCTTATATTCCTCACGAAAGCACAAAAATATTGGAACACTTCATTTATCAGTTTACACTTTTTTCAAAAAAGCGTGTATTGTCGAATTGAATGCCGATGTCGAAACCGGAAATTCGAAACTTGAAATTAGGTAACGCATCTACATCTTTGTGTTTTTTCCAATTTCCAATTTCAAGTTTCAAATTTCGCCGCCAAAATACAAGATCAACAAAATGTAAACTACTTTTGACTTGTCGTGAAGGATGCCCCAAAACGGCAGTTTTCATGAACCCGCATTCATTCTGTTCTTGACAAAAATGAGGAGTTGTAATAAAATATTTATGTTGCAGTGTCTTCGCTTTGGAGGGATTACCTGACACTACAGTATCATTTGATTAGATTTTTTATAGACTCCAAGTGTTGAGAGAATTACGGGGTGGTAGGCTGTATGGCTAATCCTCCGAAATTAGTGAAGATATATTGATTTTTTACAAATAACATAAAAGGAGACAAAAACAAATGGCATTAGTACCACCACATGGAGGAAAAGGTTTAGTTTGCAGTCTACTTACCGGTTCGGACTTAGATGCAGAAAAGCAAAAGGCCGCTGGGCTTACGAAGATTCCAATCTCGGCCCAAGCAAAAGGCGACCTGATTATGATGGGTATCGGCGGTTTCAGTCCCTTGGAGGGTTTCATGACCCAGGCTGACTGGAAGGGAGTTTGTAAAGATATGCTTCTTGCCGACGGTACGTTTTGGCCGGTCCCGGTAATGCTCACTGCTTCCAAGGCCGATGCAGACGCAATCAATGTCGGCGACGAGATTGCCTTGGATAGGGAAGGTGAGATTTACGCCACTATGAAGGTCACTGAAAAATTTGAGATGACCGACGAAGACAAAAAATGGGAATCAGAGCTGGTCTATAAGGGCGAGGGCGAGGACAGCCAAGGTGACTTCATGAAGACCGCCCTTGAGGATCATCCGGGCGTGCAAATGGTTATGGCACGCAAGGCAATATGCCTGGCCGGTCCTGTCAAGGTCCTTTCCGAGGGTGAATATCCGACCGAGTATAAAGACATTTATCTCCGGCCGGCCCAGGTCCGCGAAATATTTGAGAAAAAAGGCTGGAGCAAAATTGCCGCTCTGCAGCTCAGAAACCCCATGCATCGTTCGCATGAGTATCTGTGCAAAATCGCAGTTGAGGTATGTGACGGCGTTATCATCCATTCCCTGATCGGGAACCTGAAACCAGGTGACATCCCGGCCAATGTACGCGTAAAATGTATTGACACCTTGGTCAATGGGTATTTTGTCAAGGATAACGTGGTACAGGCCGGCTACCCGCTGGATATGCGTTATGCCGGTCCTCGTGAGGCCCTGCTCCACTCCACCTTCCGCCAGAATTACGGCGTGAGCAGAATGATCATCGGCCGCGACCACGCCGGTGTGGGCGACTTCTACGGGATGTTCGAGGCCCAGGACATTTTTGATAAAATGCCTAAGCCCGATGATCCAGGTAAAAGACTACTCTGCCAGCCCTTAAAGATCGATTGGACCTTCTACTGCTTTAAGTGCGACGGCATGGCCAGCATGCGTACCTGCCCGCATGGCAAGGAGGACCGCGTTATCTTGAGTGGGACCAAGCTGCGCAAGATGCTCTCCGATGGTTCAGAGATTCCGGATCACTTCGGCCGCAACGAGGTTCTCGACATCCTCCGTGCATACTACGAAGGCCTGACCGAAAAGGTCGAGATCAAGATGCAGAAGGCTGCTTCCGGCACAGCTATGTAGTAGATGTTGAGGCTTGCTTTAGCCGAACCTATAAAGGGGAGGTGCTGTATCCAGCACCTCCCCTTTTTCGTAACCGTTTACAGGGCACCGCATCTGCTTTGTTGTCGGGCACTTGAAGTACAGGGAGTATGTCTGCGTACCCTCCGCCTCGCATCTGCAGTACCCTGTAAACGGTTACAGTTCGGTGAGTTGCGGTAAAACGGGCGTTGTAACCCCGTGAACGGTTACCCTTACTTCAGCCATCTTGAGGTCTTCTTGAGTGGTAATCTTGAAATTGCCGGAGCTGCCTTCCACCACGCCCACGGCAACTCCTATGATCTCCAGGAGGCCTGCTTCGTCAGTAGCCTTTATACCCTTTACTTCTGCCAGCTTGTATGCAGACTGCAGGTCTTCCTTTCTGCAGACCTGGGGCGTTTGGGCCAGATAGAGACGGCTCCGGTCCTGGCTCCTGATAATCAGTCCGTCTTCATCCACTACTTTTACCGTGTCCCGAACAGGAACGGCAAGGATGGCAGCTCCTACCTCCCGGGCCATAAAACACACAGCCTCTATCTGTGTGGAGGTCACAAGGGGCCTTGCGGCATCGTGTACTGCCACCCACTCAATTCCAGGATCTACTGCATCCAATCCTGATTTTACGGATTCCTGTCTGGTTGACCCTCCCGGCACCACCTTGACCCGGACCCTGTGGACCCATTTCTCTGTTATTTCAATAGCAAAACCCTCGTCTGAAGGCGGCGCCACTACTATCAGTTCGCTAATCAGCTTTGATCTGTCAAATGCCTCAAGACTCCAGGCAAGAACAGGACGTCCTCCCAGGGCTAAAAACTGTTTTGGAATCCTTGCACCAAAACGAATACCAGCACCGGCTGCTACAATAATGGCTGAGATTTTCATAGTATTTCCACGGCCCTTATGGAAACACCTTCCCGGGATTCAGAATATTCCTGGGATCAAATACCTTTTTTATACCCCTCATGATCTCAAGGCCCCTCTTATCTATCTCCATCTGAATAAAAGGCCTTTTTGTAAGACCAATGCCATGCTCACCTGAAATGGTCCCTCCAAGTGCCAAGGTTGCCTCCATAACCTCCATAACAGCTGCCTCTCCCCTGAGCTTTTCTTCCCTGTCACTCAGGTCAAGCAAGAGATTTACATGAAGATTTCCATCACCTGCGTGGCCAAAGCTGAGGATTGTGATCCGGTTTTTCCTGCCTATTTTTTCCAGTTCACTTATCATCTCCGGCAGGCAGCTCCTTGGAACGCATATGTCTTCATTAATTTTGTCAGGGAATCCAAGGGTCCTGATAGAAGGGGCCATGCCCTGTCTGGCAGACCAGAAGGCCTTTGCTTGATCCTTGGACTTTGCCACATGTATATCAGTTGCCCCGCAGTTCTTGCAGGAGTTCTTCACTTCCTCAAGTTGCCTCGGAATAGATTCCCGAACACCATCCACTTCAATGAGCAGCATGGCATCGGCCCTTTCAGGTACTACAACCGGAAGCTGGTCTGATATCAATTCAATACTCATCTTATCAAGGAATTCCGCACATCTGGGCAGAATCCTTGATTCGAAGAGGCTTACCACTGTATTCGAGGCTGATTTTGCATCCGGAAAAAACGCGATAAGCGTGCCCTCTGCTTCCGGGCTAGGTATAAGCTTCAAGGTGATCCTGGTCACGACACCCAGCATGCCCTCAGAGCCTACCACCAGTCTGGTAAGATCGTATCCCACCACTCCTTTTGCCGTCCGGGTGCCTGTGTGGATCACACTCCCGTCAGCAAGCACCAACTCCAGGGCCATGACATAGTCCCTGGTAACACCATATTTTACCGCCCTTGGTCCTCCGGCACCAGTGGCCACGTTTCCTCCAATAGTGCAAAAACGCATACTCGCTGGGTCCGGGGGATAAAACAGCCCGTGTCGCGATACCTCTTCCTGCAACTCCCCTGTAACGACTCCTGGTTCTACCAGGGCGGTGAGGTCCCCGGGGTTGATGGATATTATCCGGTCCATCCTGGTAAGACAGAGCGCAAGCCCCCCATTAATCGGGACGGATGCCCCTGTAGTACCTGTACCGGCACCCCTGGGGAATACTGACAAGCCTTCTTGATTTGCAAGGGAAAGTACCTGAGAGACTTCTTCAGTAGATCCCGGAAGGGCTATGGCCTCTGGTAAAGAGCTAATGCTGCTGGCATCATAGGAGTAGCACTTCAGATCAGCCGGATCTGTGGAAAAATTCTCAGGCCCCACAATCTCCAAAATCTGTCGAACCAGAGTCTTTTTCATTATTGAAGAGGTTCAAGGTTCAAAAGTTCAGCTCTGCCACTGCTGTTTTTCCAGTTGATTGATCAGAAATTCTATCTGGTGCCTGAGCTTAACAGACTCATTCATTTGTTGCTTTATACGGTTAACAGAGTGCAACACAGTGGCATGATCACGGCTGAATTCTCTC
>JAUWHV010000125.1 GCA_030605675.1 Deltaproteobacteria bacterium
GGCCTACATGGCATCTTCACTCTTTTACCAATTGGCCACTTTTGGTCAGCATCCTGCCTCATCCTTGATATGGGTAGGTATTGAGGTATCGGTTTTTGCCATTATATTCATTATTATGAGGTATTTGGGTCAGGAGGACCATGAAACAGAATCAGCCCTTGCCGGTGCAAAGGCGTAGTATTTGAGAGGCGTCTAATTTATACTGGAGCGGGGAAGACGCGGTTTTCCCATATCTTCCCCCCCCTTTTTTTTGGGAGATATGTTGAATTCTGAATGTTGAGTTTTGAATTAAGGAAGAAAATTCATGATGATTAGTACATTTAATTCAACATTCAATACTCAACATTCAACATTTTATTCACGATGTCAAAAGCAATCCTCGTAATAGGTATACATAAAGAAGAACTGGCATTTGGCGAACGGGTGGCGGAACTACTGGAGGAGTCCGGTATTGATGTACTGCGTATTGAGCAAGGCCTGTCGAGCAAAAACCCCATTTTCGATGATCTTTTCTATTACACCACTCAGCATCAAGAAATATATCTCCAACTGCGTCAGCAAGTTAAAAAGAGATATGATCTGTTAATAGACCTTCACAGCGGGATCAATGAATCAGGGGCGTGTGCGGATATCTTTTGTAAACATGTCAACATGCTTGATTGCCTGAAGACCGTATCTAAGAAATGTTCTAATATTCACTGTCCCTTACCTGGACCCATCCGACTCATAAGGATCATTGAGGATTCAGAAAAAATTGATGATCCGGCCGAAAGAAATGAAGAGATGGATACCAAAATACGAGATCAAGGATACCCTTTTTGCCTGACTGTGATCCCCAAGGCTGTCTGGGCAAGCAAGAATTTTATCTATGTCGGCCTTGAAATTTATCTTCCAAGGCCGGACGCTGGGACCATGGAAGACTGGCGGTTTACTGCAGAGATTGTGGAATCAATTCTAAAATGCGACGAGTCTCTGAGAAGCAACCCGCCTGCCTGATCAGGCCATGGGGTTAATTGGGGGTCGGACCAAGGCCCGACCGTTTTTCATTTCCAGGCCATAAACTGTTCACTTCAAAGTACGCCCTTAACTTCAAGGGCATTTTTTCCAATTATCATCTTCCCGTCACTTAAGCTTATTATAATGTCGCTTTTACCACGGGGAGCATCCTTATCAATATCGATATTTACCTTCAGCGAGGTGTCATTGACTACTTCGGTGCTATTAATCCTTATTCCTCTGTTTTCAAAAGCGACACCGGGACTCTGAAACTCTGTATTAGCGCAGAAGATAGTTATATCTTTATCCATTTCACCCTGTAATCCACGGCTAGGTATTGCCTGTAGAAATTCCGCCTCTTTTTCCTCGGGAAGGTCAGAGCCAAAGAAAGCGAAAGGATAATAGCGCTCATTACCACCCTGAAATATAGTGACCTCACCATCGCCGGAAAATGTTTGAACCCTCAGCGACTGCTCAAGTTTATCTGACTCCAAAACATATTCGGACACGGAACCCCATATTTTCAATGTTGTATCAGCGTCTTCCCAGACTGCTTCAATCCAATTAATTTCCAAATCCAAATCAGGGATGGACTTAATGGGGAGCTCAACATATTCACCGTATTCACCATATTCCTCTCCTAAATCAGGCATCCCCACCCCAAAAGTTCCATCATCATTAAACCCAAACGAAAATTGGTTGCCAAGACCGGGATCTTCTATTTCCCAGTGTATTTTTACCTCAAATTCAGAATCTTCGACACTAAAGGCATGGCCCGAGGTTACAAAAAAAGAGAAAATAATTAAAATAAGGGAAGTGGTTTTTAATAAATTCTTCATTAGCTATCTCTCCTTCTTAGACAAAGGTTTTTAAAAAATGCTCAAGCTTCCGGTAATCAGTTAACATTTGACTATACATGATACATGGTTAGCACCCCGGATATGAGAGACCAGGCCACAAATCCTACAATGCCGCCCAAGATAACGATAAGAACAGGCTCGATCAGGGCGCTCAACCGGCTGACATAGGTGTTCAGCATCTTTTCATGGATGTTGGCCGCGACTTCGAGGCTGGAATCCATCCTGCCGGTCTCCTCGCCCACGGCCACCATGGTGGCGACCATGGGTGGAAACATGAAACTCGCGCCTTTGATGGGTGAGGACAGACTCTCGCCTCTCAAGACATGGTTTTCCATGGTCTCTATTACCTTTTTAGCCGCCCGATTACTGATGATGCCGTTCACTATTCTCAGGGATTCAACCACGCTTAACCCGCTTTCAATAAGTGTAGACATGTTCCTGGTAAACTGAACAATTATTGCGTAATGGAGAACCGGACCAATAAGCGGAAGCTTTATCTTAATCCGGTCTATCCAGTACCTCAGAGAATCTATGGACCTGTAAGAGATGTATACCAGGAAGCTAGCGATACCAATGCTGCTGAAAAGATAAATCCAATAAGCCTTGAACCAGTTACTTGAAACAATGAGAAATTGTGTATTCCACGGCAATTTTGTCCCCCTCATCTTCAGGATAGGTACGAGTTTGGGTATGACAAATCCTGCCAGAAAACTTATTACCAGTACAACTGCAATAACGATTATGGTTGGATAGATAGCGCCGGTAATGATCTCGTTTCGGAAGGCAGCCCTCTGCTCCAGGTAATCTGCAATCCTCTCCAGGATCACATTCAGCATGCCGCTTGCTTCACCGGCATCGATCATGCCGACGATAAGGGAGTCAAAATGCCCTGGATGCTTCTTAAGGGCTGTGGTAAAGGAGGAGCCGCCCTGGATATCCAGACGAATCCTCCCTATCAGCTTGCGCATCCTCGTCTTTTTTTCCTGTTCCTCCAGGACAAAGAGGGCATTCATCAGGGTCACCCCGGACGTGATCAGGGAGGAGAGCTGGCGAAAGAAAAAGGCAATGTCGGTTGTAGTTATGAAGCTCAGGTAGTCGAGGAAAGAGAGGTCGTATGCCGATTTTTCAGGGATTGGCCTGGCCTCTTTAAGAGAGGTTACAAATTTCCTCTGGGCCCTTAAGGCAGCGGCCGCAGCCCTTTCATCAGCGGCCTCGATAGTCTCTTCAACCTCATTCCCGGCCCTGTCTATTGTTATATAGCGGAAGAGCGGCATCCCTCACTCCAGTATAGAGACCCGCGTGATTTCCTCAGGAGTGGTAATACCCTTGTTGACCTTTAGGATGCCATCGGAAAAGAGGGGCCTCATGCCGTTTGCAACAGCCTCTCTCCTGATCTTTTCCGTGGAAGACTTCTGTATGATCTCTTGCT
>JAUWHV010000046.1 GCA_030605675.1 Deltaproteobacteria bacterium
TTTTCTGTTTCATAGATTGAATGATATCAAGCAAAAGCAGATCAGGCAACAGCCGGTCTATTCAGGGAGCCTGTTTGCCCATAAAAATTCATGAGGTCCATAGGTGAGGCATCCAATCAGCTACCTCGCTTGCCAGGTATCCCCAGTTGCCTTTGACCTTTGCCAGTTGATCCGACGCATGCCCGTGTACAAAGACAGAGAGCCTTGCAGCGTCCCATGCATCATAGCCTTGGGCCAAAAAGCCCCCGATAATGCCGGTAAGCACATCTCCCATGCCCCCTGACCCCATGCCGGAGTTCCCCGAGGAGTTCAAGGCAACCCTTCCGTCGGGTGCGGCAGTTACAGTCCCGGCCCCTTTAAGGACCACAACGGCCTTTGAGGAACGAGCAAGGGAAAGGGCGGCTGCCATGCGGTCATGCTGGACCTCGGTAATTGCGCATCCGAGCAGACGGGCCATTTCACCAGGATGGGGTGTTAATATCCGGGGCTGTTTTGCCCGTGCTACTGGACTGTGATCCGTACCCAGAGCGGTAAGTGCGTCGGCATCTGCTATCATAGGTATAGGGACTGTTTCAAGGAGATGACGCACAACATCCTGTGTCTCCTCGTTAAGTCCCAGGCCGGGTCCGATAGCAAGGGCCTTTTTTCTTTCCAGCAGGGCCTCAATTATTGGGATGGCCCTGTTGGAAATAGTTCCTGATTTAGTTCCAGGGAGATCCTCAGTCATGGCTTCAGTAAGTTTCTGAGCAAGCACAGGCTGTACATCTGTTGGACATCCCACAGTGACAAGCCCTGCCCCTGCCCTGAGTGCTCCGTGGGCCACGAGTGCCGCAGCCCCTGTCTTTCCCCTTGAACCAGCCAGTATTAAAAGATGCCCGAATGTGCCTTTATGGCCGGCGGACAGCCTTGGTCGAAGGATGGCCCTGAATGACTTCTCGTCAAACAATTC
This sequence comes from Deltaproteobacteria bacterium, assembly GCA_030605675.1. Taxonomy (GTDB): domain Bacteria; phylum Desulfobacterota; class Dissulfuribacteria; order Dissulfuribacterales; family UBA3076; genus UBA3076. The sequence goes on from JAUWHV010000046.1 coordinate 950, forward strand.
GGTTTTGATATCTGCTTCAGTAACTGCCGTATCCGGTATGCCGATCTCAACAATGTGGAGCTCGCCCACATATTCGGTCCCGGGATGCAGGACGAGCCCCAGCTTGGCAAGGGCCATGGTGGCAGTAAGATCAGCCCGTATTGCCGTGCCGAGGGGACGCCCGGTATCAGTTGATAATCCGGAAGGAATATCAACTGCGACTATGGGTGTCGGACTCGCGTTTGCCATCTCAATGCATCGGGCGAACCTCCCCGCAACTTCCCTGATAAGACCGGTCCCGAAAATGGCATCAACAATAAGGCCTGATTTCTCGATGGTTTCGGACATGGTTGAAAGGGAGCCGGAATCCAGACACTCTGTGATAGGAAGTCCTAGTTTTTTTACTATATTGTAATTTGTAAGGGCGTCTCCCCTGAATTTTTCTCCTGGCGCCAGGATCAAGAGTTTAACTTTAACTCCTTCCTGTTTGAGATGTCTGGCTATGACAAAACCGTCACCACCGTTGTTGCCGGGTCCCACCAGGATGGTGACCCCTTGATGAAGCCTTGCTGCAAAATGCCGGCAGATGAGCTCAAAGATCCCGCGACCGGCGTTTTCCATGAGTATCAGGCCTGGGATGCCGAACTCTTTAATAGTCCTTTGATCAAGTTCTTGCATCTGGGCTGCAGTTACCAGTAACATAGTAGAATCCTCCTGCGACAAGTAAGAAACTGTATCCGGGGCTTGAGATAAAAACAATCCACAGATTACGCAGATTACGCAGATATTGAAGTGAATATAAGGCGAATTCGAAAAAGATGATACTTATTATCACGAATATGTCCGAAGTGAAATAGTAGCGGTTTACGCCCCAGGTAACGACCAACAAGCCGGGGGAGCATGAACGATTATTCGGGCGCAACACTCAATACGGGTGGGGGGCTAACCCTCACCCGGCCGGGACTTCCACCCGGCAAGAAGCGCCAAGCTTCGCTTGGCGCACTAACGCTCCGGATTATCGAGATTAATATTATTGCTCTTGATCAAAAAATGGGTATTCTGACCAAAGACAGAGTTTTGCAAGGGGCTCTAAATTGACCGGTTCTGTTTGATCCGGTATAAACCGGCGAAACGGAAGGGACTTTATGGGCAAGGAACGTGTATTAATAGCCAACCGCGGAGAGATCGCCCTCCGCATTATTCAGGCCTGCAAGGATCTTGGCCTGGATTACGTGGTTCTATATACAAAGGAAGACGAATTCTCATTGCACGTTCGAAATGCGCAGCAGGAAGAAAACGGTTTTAAGAAGGCTTATCGTGTAGCTAACTACAAGGACCCCAATGAGGTTTTCTCCGTGGCAGATGAGGCTGAATGTACTGCCATTCATCCCGGGTATGGTTTTTTTTCCGAGAATTACGGTTTTGCCAGAAGAGCCGCCATGAGGAATCGGCCTCTAACCTTTATAGGCCCTAAATGGGAGGTCATAAGGGATCTTGGCAGTAAGATAAACACCAAGCGTCTGGCAAAGGACCTCAATGTACCGGTGATTCCGGGGTCTGATGGATCAATCTATAATGAATTGGAGGCTGAAGAAGTGGCGGAGGAGCTTTTTTTTCTCCAGAAAGAACAGGGCATTCAGCATCCATCTATTCTGGTAAAGGCCTCTGCCGGTGGTGGAGGTATGGGCATTGAAGAAGTCAGTCACCTTGATGCCTTCAGGAGAACCTACCGGCGGATACAGAACTATGCCAAGCGACAGTTCGGGGATGAGGGCGTCCTGATTGAACAGTGTCTCAGAGATTATCAGCACCTTGAAGTTCAGCTTTTGTGCAGTTCCTATGGTGAGGTGGTGCACTTCGGGACCAGAAACTGCACTATACAGAGTGCGGGCAGGCAAAAGAGGGTGGAAGTGGCTCCTGGCTTTGATCCTGCTGTATGTGAGTATCCTTTTGATGCAAGGGCAGTCTTGGACCGGATCGTGAAGTATTCTGTACGTCTGGCAAAACACGCGGGCTATGACAATATAGGGACATGGGAATGGATAGTATCCAGAGATGGCAGCCCCTACCTTATGGAGGTCAATACCCGCATACAGGTTGAAAACGAGATTTCAGCATGTATTTCAAGGCTAAATGGGAGTAATGAGCCTCCAAACTTGATCAGGGACCAGATAAGAGTGGCCCTTGGAGATAGACTGGGCTTTACTCAAAAAGATATATCTTTTGAAGGGACCAGCATAGAGATGAGGATTGTTGCTGAAGATACCAAAAGAGGTTTTGCACCATGGTGTGGTACCATTACACGCTTTGATTATCCGGACGAGCCCTGGGCCAGGCTTTATTCTCATGTGCCCAGAGATACGCCCTATAAGATTCCCACAGAGTATGATCCCAACTTTGCTCTTGCTATTATCTGGGGTCAGGATACGGAACAGGCCAAGGAAAGGGCCAGGCAGTTTCAGAACGGGACTATTATAGAAGGTAAAGGGGCCAGTGGCGAAAGTATTATCACAAACCTGGAATACCTCTATGATCGGATTGATGACGTGCTTCAATTTTAATCACCGACAATACATGAATGCGCACAGACAAGGTACATATGGCGGATAGCGGCAAGTTACTGAGTCAACTCGCTGATCGGATCTCATATCTTATTGATATCAAGGGCAACAGTGAGTGGTCCAATGTTGGTGATCTTCTTGGACGGGTTCAAGGGCTTCGTCAGTCTCTCTTTGAGATAAAAGAGGCGGATCTTTTTGAGGAAATCGACCGGATCGAGGATAGGGTCTCTTTTCTTGAGGATAGAGTCGCTGAGAAGCTCGGTCCTGCAGAGATTGTGAACATCGTCCGGAGTCCCCAGCGTTTTACGCTTATGGATATCCTGGAGAATGTGTACGACTCCTATACCGAGTTGGGCGGAGAGGGAGACTGTAATATTGATCCTGCGATAGTGGTGGCCAGGGCTACCATATCGAGAAGAGTCAAGAACAAGCTCTATAGCCATCAAGTCATGGTCATAGGTCATGAAAAGGGTCGAGGAGAGGAATACAGAAACGGAGGATGTGCCAGGCCCTGGGGAAATGATAAGGCCCTGAGGTATATGAGGGTAGCTGAAACCGAAGGCATTCCTATACATTTCTATATTTTTACCCCTGGGTCCTACCCCATTGAAGATTACCCCGGAGCTGCGCAGCAGATAGCCCGCAATCTATACGTAATGGCAAAGCTAAAGGTCCCCATGGTATCTTTTATCTCTGAAGGCGGCTCCGGTGGCGCTGAGGCAATAGGGGTTTCAGGTCTCAGGCTCATGGGTTCAAGGAGCTATTACTCGGTCATTTCTCCTGAAGGCGCGGCTGCAATAGAAGGAAAGATAAGAGAGGGCGAAAAGGTCCCTAGAGAGCTTGTGAAACACTGCGCCGCTCAGTTAAAGATAACTGCTGAAGACAACCTGAAACTCGGAACTGTTGATCGCATTATAGAGGAACCCCCCCTTGGAGCAAGGCGGGATGATTTCCCCTTTTTTCACAGACTTCGCTATGAGATGCTTCGTGCTACCGACGAAGTAGTACTGAAGACCAAGAACTTCCGGGCCTTCCGGGCCTATGCCTTAAAAAGGCGGGAAGAGGAGGGGAAGGAGGTGCCGGAGGACTTTGATTTATTCATCGGCTGGAGTCTCACAGACCTTGAGATAGAACGACTTCTTGAATTCAGGCTCAAGAAGTATATGGAGTTGGGCAAGGGGTATTTTCTTGAGAATAGAAATATTTTAACCGAGGGAATCAGGAAGACAAAGATCTTTGCCAGCAAGACTTACTATGATCTAAGGTACGGCCTTCTGCGGCCGCACCACCGAAACGTTCAGAAGGTAATAGAAGAGGTATCAAGTGAAGGTTCAGTATTTCTCCGAAAGGTCACTGAGCCCGTAAGGGCGGCCTATGACTTTGTTTTTCCTCAGCCGGAGCGCCCGGGTAAAATCGTACGTTCCGAGGGGCCTGAGCGCAAATCGATTTTTGCAGAAGAGTGGGAGTCTTACGTCAGCCCGCTTGCCAACGAAGACTGTACTGTTACCTGCCCCAATGCCTCAAAATATGGATGTCTCGACCTATGGGTGCCTGACCTCTATGGGGAATTCTGCGGAGTGTGTCCCAACTGCGGCCATCATTTTCCACTTGAGTACCAGTGGTATCTTGAGAATCTTTTTGATAAAAATTCAGTCCATGAATTCAACGATCATATAGCCTCATGCAATCCACTTGGTTTTCAGGGTTATAATGTCCGTCTTAAGAAAGACATAAAGCGTACCGGTCGCAATTCCAGCATGATAACCTTTGATGCGGAAGTGTGGGGGCTAAGGCTTGTAGTGGCCATGCTCTTCAGCAACTTCAGGGGCGGGACGGTTGGAACTGCTGAGGGAGAGAAGTTCGTAAGGGCATGCGATGTGGCCGGTACTACCCGAAGGCCTCTTCTGGCTTACATACACAGCACCGGCGGGATCCGTATTCATGAAGGGACACTTGGTGTAGTTCAGATGCCTAAATGCACCCTTGCAGTGAGGGAATATAATGACAACGGTGGTCTCTATATAGTTGTCTATGACAATAATTCTTACGCTGGTCCTGTAGCAAGTTTTTTGGGGTGTTCACTCTATCAGTTCGGAATGCGTTCTTCCAGAATCGGTTTTGCCGGCCCGAGGGTCATAAGGGAGACCACCGGTCAGGACGTTCCCCCTGATTATCACAGCGCCAAGAATGCCCTCAGGCGAGGCCACATTCAGGGAATTTGGGATAGACGTGAGTTCAAAAAAAACCTCCACGATGCTTTGATGACATTGGGCGGCCCTAACCTTTATTACAAATGAACCTCTTGCAAAAATCATGGATATCAATCTAAATGACCTATTAAGGCGCTATCGTTCTCATCCCTTTGAGGACTATCCTGTAGAGACACCCCATACAGGGGTCGTATTCCTTAAGGTGAAGGAAGGCCAGACGGTCAAAGGGCCTGGTGGTGAGTGGCTCCATCGACCCGGGACCCTGCTCTATGTCATTGAGAGGGAACGGAACGCAAAGAGGATAACCGCCCTTTGGAGTGGACAGGTTAGTGGAATTCGCCTTGATATCGAGGGTCAATTTGTAGAGGCGGGTGAACTGCTCTTTTCTATCCGGCATCAACTGGATAAGGAAGAAATTATTGATCGCATTCTGACCCAGGTTCTCTACATCCTTCCTGCCCCCCAGCGGGCCAGGTACTTCCTCGCACCCGAGATTTCGGCAAAGATGGAAAAGCAGCCCAAAGAGGGCGTATCCGTGGAATCCGGGGATGAGGTGTTGATCATGTCCCTTATGAAAAGAGATACGGTGATCAGCTATGAAGGCGTCCCGGGAGCACTTTACAAGGTCTATTTCAAGTCAGGGGATACGGTGGAACAAGGATCTCCTCTCTTGGGGATCTGTCCTCCTGATAAGCTCCAGTATGTGCAGAAAGTGATCCGGAGGATCCGCACGGAGTGGGAGAAGTAGGAGTCGCCGGCATTAAAAGTATCCTGTTTGCCCTTCAATTTCTAACCATAATTCCACTGGCTCCCGGTTTGTCATTCAAAGACTCGGAGTTGAAGGCATCCCTTGCATTCTTTCCGTCAGTCGGCCTATTACTCGGTTGCCTGCTTGCAGGTTTTGACAGCACAGCAAGGGCTCTGTGGCCTCCATCTGTTGTGGGCGTAATGGATGTGGCCTTGCTGGCCTTTCTTACCAGGGGATTGCACCTGGATGGACTTGCTGACACGTCTGATGCCTTGGGAAGCGGGGCCGGGCCGGAAAAGGCCTTGAGTATCATGAAGGACAGCCACAGCGGGGCACTGGGAATCCTGGTCCTTATACTCGTATTATTACTTAAGTCATCAGCCCTTGCGGTATTGTCCGGGATGGGGGCCTGGGAAGTAATGTTGCTGTGTCCCTGCCTGTCCCGTTGGGCCCTGAATGTCATGGCGTCGTCTTCAATCTATGCCCGGCCCGAAGGGGGCCTTGGCAAGGCCTTTGTGGGGCCTGGTACCAGGTGGACCCTGGCCCTGGCTGGTCCGACGGCCCTTGGTGCTGCGTGGTTTCTCTGGGGGCTATGGGGCATCTGGTTCTTTGCCGGGGTAGTAGCCTGGAGTCTGCTGATATCTTTATGGTTTAAAATAAGGCTTGGAGGTGTCACAGGGGATGTGCTTGGAGGCCACCTGGAAATATCCGAGACCTTGTTGTTCCTCGGTGCAGCAGCGGTTTGCAGAATTAATTTCTGATTTCAAACGTTCATGACGGGGCCTTTCGTCACCCCCAAGCATAAAAATAATTAGCCACCCGCTCGCTACACTCGCTCGACATACACAGACGAACACAGACAAAAGACCTTGTCCGTGTGTGTCCGTGTGGGTCTGTGGCTAATAAATGTATTTTCACGGCAAAATAGACTCAATGAAAAAACCTACTCGTATTATCCTGTTAAGACATGGGAAAGTAGAAAATGCAGGGGGTGTCTTCTATAGCCGGCAAGATGTATCTCTTTCAGACTCTGGCAGGAAGCAAAGCCTCGCCTTGGCGGATAGACTGAAAGACGTCCCTTTCAGCATGGTCTTTAGCAGCGATCTCAGTCGCTGTCTCTTTCTGGCAGAAGCAATTGCCGAGAAAAGAGGCCTTGTAGTGGATGCCAGATCAGAGTTAAGGGAAGTGGACTTTGGCCGTTGGTCCGGTCTTAGCTGGGAGGCCGTGGAAGCAAGATATCCCGGTGCCCTGTCAGAACGCATGGAAAAACTGGAGTCTTACAGACCACCGCGCGGGGAAAATCTGGCAGAAGTCGCTTTACGGGTATGGCGGATCGTAGAAAATGTCCTCAAGGAGTGCAAGGAAGAGACAGTGGCAATCGTAGGTCATGGTGGTGTAAACAGGGTCTTGATTGCAAAAGCGACGGGTCTTCCGCTTAACAACATATTTTCCCTTGAGCAGGATTTCGCTTGTGTCAACGTCCTGGATTTTTACCCGGATGGTCCGGTGACCTTACGTTTGCTGAACTGGTCAGCAGAGCCTACTTTCTCTCAGTCGAGGCCTTATCCAGGTCTATGATATTACTGTTGCCGGGGTAATCCCTGGTTACATAGCGAGTAACATTACTGATTTTTGTAATCAGATCACCAAGTTTTTCAATCTCCTGGCATATGGACTGCAGTATTCGAAAGTTCGGATCATTTTCACTTACACGATTCTTCAATAACTCACCCCATCCCAGGATAGACTGCATAGGTTGGCTCAACTCATGGGCTGCTGAGCCTGCCATTTCAAAAGCGCCCTTAAGCCTTTCTTGCTTGAGAAGTACATCCTGTGCCTGTTTGATTTCAGTGATATCCAGAGACAGTTCCGCAGCCTGTACGATATTTCCCTGGAGATCCTGGATAGGGATTACAGTCACCAGAAACCAGCGATCTGTTGTTGGATTCTGGTGCTCTACAGACTGGGTTTTGCCCGACGACAACGCTGTCTTGGCCGGACAGTGGGCACAAGGAAGACAATCCCGGGGAATAATCTCAGTGCAGAGCTGTCCTTGAGAGAAACCTTCTACTTTATACAGGTCTTGGGCTATTGAATTCATCCAGACCACGGTACGGTCTGAGTTCAGCAGGAGCAGAGCAGCTCTCATGCTCTCCGCAACCCTTTCCCATGTATACCTTTCTTGAGTCAGCCTTTGCTCCATAGCCCCCTTTTCCAAAGCCCTCTTTATATGCAGTTCCAACTCTTGGTTGTCAACCGGCTTCTCAAGATAGGTATATGCACCTTGTCGTACTGATTCGACCGCATCCTCCACTGTTCCATATGCAGTCATGATGATAATTGGGACGTGTGGATCTCTGAGATGGATTTTTCTTATAAGATCCGAGCCGTTCAGGCCTTCCATTCGCTGATCAGTAAGCACTATTGAAAAGCTGCCTTGTTCAAAAACAGACAGGGCCTCATGGGGATCTATACAGGCTACCACACGGTATCCCATAAGCCTTAAGCGGATCTGCATTACCTGCAGGATGTCACGGTCGTCGTCTACTACCAATATCTGTG
>JAUWHV010000018.1 GCA_030605675.1 Deltaproteobacteria bacterium
TGAATAGTTACTATTGAAGCCAAAAATCATGAAATATATACAAACTGAAGCCATTTCAGTTTAGACTCGTTTCATGAGACATCCAAGTGAAATGCCATCTCTGGTCTACGCGGACTCTGAAGGCCGGATCTACGACTTACCTGAACTTAAGATGGCGGGAAGAAGCGGCCGTGTCTTGCATCCGGTAGACCTTAGGGATCTTATTCCCCTGCCTGAGGGAAGTGAGCTTTTTGTGATGCCTGACCGCCTGCCTGTGGGCTGGGATCAGGATCGGGACGATATGGTGGTGTTGGATGAGGACCCTGCCAATGCTAAGGGAAAAGTTCGGGCAGTTGCTGCCTTTATGGCCCCTGCCTATACCCAGACCGCTATTGCCGCCTTTTACAGATCAAGTTTCGATATTCCTCCTTTGCCTCTCTTTACTTACACCGCGGTTGGCTGGTGGAAAGGGCATTTTTGGGCAGCAGGCTTCAGGAGTGATCCTGATACACGTCAGGATTTTTGCAATTTTCGTCCTGAAGAGGTCCGCAAAAAGACCATTGCCATGCTGAAAAAGAATAAGGAAAACAGGTTAATACAACATCTGGGAAGATGCAGCCTCACCTATGGGTGTCCGGCTGCAAAAAATTTCTTCCTGGGAAGGTGGGAGGCCCCTCTTCCCACTTCACCTACCTGTAACGCAGCCTGTCTGGGATGTATATCATTGCAATCAGAGGGCGTGCCTCCTGCCTGCCAGGACAGGATTACCTTTGTACCCACAGCAGAGGAAGTTGCAGGGGTTGCGGTGCCCCATTTAAACAAAGCACAGAGACCTGTGGTGAGCTTTGGACAGGGATGCGAGGGGGAACCTCTGCTTCAGGCAAAGTTGCTGGAGCAGTCGGTGATCAAGATACGAGAAGAGACCGATAAGGGGACTATTAATCTCAACACCAATGCCGGCCTTCCGGGAAAAGTGCAAAAACTGATTTCTGCTGGGCTTGACAGCATAAGGATCAGCATGAACAGTACACGAAAAGAATATTATCATGCCTACTTCCGGCCCAAAGGCTATGATCAAAATGATGTGCTGGCTTCATGGAGGATTATGAAAGAGGCCGGACGCTTTGTCTCCATCAATCTGTTTGTCCTGCCGGGTCTTACGGATGAGATGGCAGAGATAGACCGGATCTCGGACCTGATAGAGGAATTGGGCCTTGATCTTATCCAGCTCAGAAATCACAGTATTGATCCTGACTGGTATTTGGATGGCATCGGCTATGAATATACAGGGCATCGGACAGGGATATTAGGCATGGTAACAATACTTAAAAAGCGGTTTCCCAAGCTCCGGTTCGGCTATTTCAATCCGTATTTGAGGTCGGATTAAGGCTGGTGTAAGATGGCCCGCGAATCAGCTAAGCGTTTACAGGGCACCGCATATGCTTTGTTGTCGGGCACTTGAAGTACAGGAAGTACGTCTGCGTACCCTCCGCCTCGCATCTGCAGCACCCTGTAAACGCTTACAGTGAGGACTAAATAATGAACTACAAAAAGACACTAAGCCTTCCCAAAACACGTTTTCCAATGAAGGCAAATCTCGCTCAGCGGGAGCCTGAAATGCTCAAGCGCTGGAAGGCCATGGACCTTTATGGGCGCCTGAGAGAACAAGGACAGGGACGGCCCCCTTTCATACTTCATGACGGCCCTCCCTATGCAAATGGCCACATACACCTGGGGCATGCGATCAATAAGGTCCTGAAGGACATAATTGTAAAATCTCACCATATGATGGGGTTTGATACGCCGTATGTGCCGGGGTGGGACTGCCACGGACTGCCCATTGAGCACAATGTTGAGAAAGACTTGGGATCCAAGAAGTCCAAGATGAGCAAGATGGCCGTGCGTAAAGCGTGCCGGCGCTATGCGGAAAAATTCGTACGCATACAGAAAGAAGAATTCTCAAGGCTGGGAGTATTGGGAGACTGGGATAACCCTTATCTCACAATGACCTACGACTACGAAGCCTCCATCTGTAGAGAGTTCTGCCGTATATTTATGGATGGCCATGTCATTAAGAGTAAAAAACCAGTCTATTGGTGTTCTACTTGTGTGACTGCACTGGCAGAGGCTGAGGTAGAGTACGCACCACACAAGTCTCCTTCCATTACAGTAAGATTTGCAGCCGGAGATGGACTCAAACAGTGGCTTGAAGACCGTTTTGGAATGTTGGCTGGTCCTGCCTTTGCGCTTATCTGGACCACTACTCCCTGGACTCTGCCTGCCAACCTGGCAGTGGCGCTGCACCCTGACTTTGACTACGTGGCTGTTGAGGTCCAGGTTGGTGGTGGGGCAAAAGAAGTCTGGATACTGGCAGAGGGGAGGTTGCTTTCTACCTTGATTGACGCTGGTCTTGAACAGAAAGATGCCAAAGTCCTTGGTACATTCAGGGGCGGAGATATTGAAGGAATGCATGTAAAACACCCATTCCTTGAAAGGGATAGTCTCCTCATTATCGCTCCTTATGTTACGCTTGATACAGGCACAGGCTGTGTTCACATTGCTCCGGGCCATGGAGCGGATGACTATGAAAGCGGCATCAGATACGGCCTTGATATCTATTCCCCTGTAGACGACTACGGCAGATTTACATCAGAAGTAAAAGGATTCGAAGGGGAAAACATCTTTAATGCAAATGAAAAGATTGTTGAAATGTTGCGAGATAAGGGCAGTATTGTGGCTCATGAGACCATTGAGCATAGCTATCCCCACTGCTGGCGTTGCAAAAAGCCGGTAATTTTTCGAGCGACCGCGCAGTGGTTCATCTCCATGGAGGCAGGGGCGTTGCGTGAAGAGGCCCTTCGCGCCATTGAGACCGTCAGATGGATCCCGGACTGGGGAAAAGAGCGTATTTACGGAATGGTAGAGACAAGGCCTGATTGGTGTATTTCCAGGCAGAGGTCCTGGGGTATTCCCATTACGGTCCTTATCTGTGAGGATTGCGAAGAACCTGTAATGGACCAGGCAATAGCGGATCACGTGGCAGAAATCTTTGAAAAAGAAGGCTCTGATGCATGGTTTGCAAAAGAGGCAGAGGAATTCCTTCCTCCCGGAACTGCTTGTCCAAAGTGCGGTGGCACAAGAGTTCGCAAAGAGATCGATATACTGGATGTCTGGTTTGATTCAGGGGTGAGCTATGCAGCGGTCCTGGAGACCCGGAAAGGGCTTTCCTCTCCGGCTGCCCTTTATCTGGAAGGAAGTGATCAGCACAGGGGATGGTTCCAGAGCTCACTTCTTACCAGCGTGGCGACCAGACACCAGGCACCTTACAAGGCAGTACTTACCCATGGTTTTGTTGTGGACGGGAAGGGGAAAAAGATGTCCAAGTCAGTGGGCAATGTCATCCCACCGGCTGATGTCATCAAGGAATGCGGAGCAGAGGTGCTGAGGCTCTGGGTTTCAGCAGAGGACTACCAGGATGATATAAAGATCTCAAACGAGATACTTCAGCGCCTGACTGAGGCGTACAGGAAGATCCGCAATACTATCCGTTACCTTCTCAGCAACCTGTCTGACTTTGACCCGGATAAGCACTCTTTGGATTTTGACCGGTTGGAGGCCCTTGATCGCTGGGCCTTGGTGAGACTTGGAGAAACAACTACAAGCGTCAAACATGCCTATAAGGAGTTTAAATTCCACGGTGTGTTCCGCCAAATACAACAGTTTTGTATAGTTGACCTGAGCGCACTCTATCTGGATATCTTAAAAGACAGACTCTACTGTGAGCACCCGGAGGGCCGTATCCGCCGTTCCGCCCAGACAGCCATTTACCGTATTGTCCATGATATATTGCTTCTTATGGCCCCGATACTTTCATTTACTGCTGAGGAGGCCTGGAGCCACCTGCCAAGCGCTGGGACTGAGAGTGTTTTTCTGGCTGAGTTGCCCGATCCCCCGCCAATTTCCATTGATAAATCGTTCAAAGCTGAATGGGAACTACTATGGAAAATCCGCGGAGAAGTTACAAAGGCACTGGAGCTTGCCAGAAAGGAAAAGCGGATAGGCCTTGCCCTGGATGCCAAGGTCCTGATAATGCCTCCGGAAGATATGGCGGACTTCCTGAAAGAACACAGGGAACTACTAAGGACTATTACCATTGTTTCCCAGCTTGACCTGAGTGGAGAACTCGACTCAGGGGACAGTACTGTATGGCAGAGCCATGAGATAGAAGGGCTTGCTATCAAGGTTATCCCGGCAGCGGGTGAAAAGTGCGCCAGGTGTTGGACCTGGAGTGAAGATGTGGGCAAAGACCCTTTATGGCCTGATGTATGTGGCCGATGCGCGGGAGTATTGGGGAATTTGGTGATTGAGTGATTGAATAGTCTGTGTCTGTCTGTGTGGGTCTGTGGCAAAAAAGGTGATTTGGTGATTGATTGGTCTTTCAGCGATTGGTGCCGTGACCGGTTCAGGCCCTATCTGCTTTTAGTGGCCCGTTTTTTGGGAAGGCTCGGTCTTTCTCCCAACATGGTCAGCATCATCGGGCTTATTGGCTATGGCGCAAGCGGCCTGGTACTTGGCATGGGGTATCCGGCGGTTGCCGGTTGGATGCTTGCCGTATTCGGACCCCTGGATGCTGTTGATGGACTGCTCGCCAGGGAGCAGGGACGGGTCAGTCCATTTGGCGCCTTTTTTGACTCGACAGTGGACAGGTATGCTGAATTTTTTCTCTTTTTGGGACTGATGGCCTATCTGATGCTGCACAGGCAGGGCGGGTTGGTCGAAGCGGCCCTTGTGCTTTCCGCAATGACAGGGTCTCTCCTTGTCAGCTACACGAGGGCAAGGGCTGAGGCCCTGGGCTTTAGCTGTAAGGTTGGAGTGCTTACCAGGTTTGAACGTATATTCATCCTTGCTGTGGGCCTTATTTTCGGATGGATTTATCCGGTTCTGGTAATTATCGCAGTTTTTACGCACATAACCGCCCTCCAGCGTATTTTTCATGTATATAAACAATCAAGTGATTAGTGTCTGAACGAAAAGGCCGTTCAGACACAATTTTGAATTCTAAATTTTGAATTTTGAATTAAGGTATATGTCTTTTAAATCTTCTTCCACAATTCAGCATTCAACATTTAACATTCAGCATTGTCTATAAAGGGATGCGTTACCTAATTTCGAATTTCGAATTTCCAGTTTCGACTTCGGGAAAAATGTAAACTGGTGAATGAAGAATGCCGATTAAATCACCAAATAAAGGGGTCCTCTATGTAGTAGGCACTCCCATTGGAAATCTTAAGGACATTAGTATAAGGGCAAAAGAGGTCCTTGGTGAGGTTTCTCTTGTTGCGGCAGAAGATACAAGGAGTACCAGAAAGCTACTAACTCATCTGGGCACCAAGGCCGACCTATTGAGCTGCCACAAGCACAATGAAAGGACCAGCGCCAAAAAGGTCATTACCTTGCTTGCAGAAGGGAAGGATGTGGCTCTGGTATCAGATGCCGGCACCCCTGCACTCTCAGACCCGGGTGCAAGCCTG
>JAUWHV010000017.1 GCA_030605675.1 Deltaproteobacteria bacterium
GCATGCAAAGGTCACTTCCCTTTTCATGACCGGCATGAACCATGTCAGTGCTATAGTACCCACCCCCAAATTCAAGCAGACCGTGAATATGGATACTGTCTTCTATCCTGCCAATGATTGTTTCTTTTTCCTCAACAACCATTACCTCTGTAACCCTTGTTTCTGAAGCTGCCTTCATTTCGGTAAGTTGCTCTTCTACCTGCATGAGTCGATCAGTAAGTGCGCTGTTTTGCTTGATCAGCTCCTGCACTTGTTGGTCCAGGTCCCCCCCTGCTGCCAGAGAATTCGGAGCCCAGGAAATCGTTGCTACTGCCGCAATACACAAGCCCAGCAACAGAGCCTTCAAAGTTTTGAAATTCATAATCGTCCTCCCCTTCCCTAAGGTTGTTGTGATTTACTTACAGATTAATTACCCTTCGGTCTGTATCACAAAATACATTAATATTTTTACATAGCAACAAGAAAATGCTCTGTCAAGGTGGCTTTTTTAAAAAAATGCCAGACCACCTCTTATTTAAGCGTTACCATATCATCAGCTTCTATTCAAAATCGCGCATTGCCTGATGGATGTGTTCTGAACTAAATTCAGTGACTATGAGTTGTAAAGGTACCATTGGCGGCATGAATTTACTGAACTCGCCATTTCTCTGTTTCACGCCGGATCTCTTCCGTCTTTTGAAGCTCGAAGCGAAGGCGGCTCAGTTCCTTTTCCAGATTTTTTGTCTCTTCCTGCAGGTAATTAACACTGGATTGCTGCTTTTTATGCTCTGATTTCAATTGAAGGAATTTTTCTTCAGTGGACAGAAATTCTTCCAATAGCTTTGCCTCTCCGGGCATTTCGTATTTACAGGTTTCAGAGCGCATGATCCTAATATATTCATCCTTGGCCCCATCAAAGGCAAATAGATAAAACGCCGCCCTGCATGCGTAACCAGGGTCTTTGAGCAATGGTTTCAGGTTGGAAACGGCCTTATCAACCCGGCCATCTTTCAGGTGTAAAGTGGCCTGCTTCCATTGGACATTGTGGAGTGCGGTTGAACACCCAGCGAGCAATGTCAAGAAAAATATGGCAAAATAGACCAGAAAGAAGCCCCTTTTCCTGGTAAAACTGCGACACCTTCCGGTGGTGGACTTTCTACCCAAATCTTACCTCCATGTGCCAGGATAATCTCCCTGGCAATTGCCAGACCGAGTCCGGATCCGTCTTTTTTCCGAATATTTTGAATCTGGTAAAACTTATCGAATATTTTTTCTGCTTCAAATTTTTCTACTCCGGGTCCGGCGTCAATAATACCAATTCTTAACCACTCTTTACCATTATTATCGGTGTGATCCAAGATGATCTTTATTTTTCCATTTTCCGGACTAAACTTCACGGCATTGTGCAGGATATTCATAAATGCGCCAATTAGTCGTTCTTCATCAACAGGTATATTTTTTTTCAGCTTTGATACAGGTACAAGCTCTATGTCAAGATTTTTCCTCCGGGCCACAGGTTCTAAGGTCTGGATGATATCCGAAAAGATCTTTGTGATGTCCACAGGGCGTTTTTTAATAGCTTCAAGACTTGCCTTTAGCTTGGAAAGATGCAGAAGGTCGTCTATCATGCCATGAAATCGGCTCATGTTTCTATTTAATATAGTTACCAATTCCTGCTGCTCTTCGTTTAGTTTACCTATTTTGGGCTCAGAAAGGAGTTTGGCAGCTTCAATCATGGCAGTCAGAGGAGTCTTTAGTTCGTGGCTCGCCATTCCTATGAAATCAGACTTTAGCTCGTACAGCTCCTTGAGCTTTTCTGCCATATCATTAAATGCTTCGGCGAGCTTTCCCAGTTCGTCCCGGGACTTTATTTTAATTGGCTGATCGAAACAACCCTGACCAACGATTTCAGTGCCGTGACGAAGGTGATCAATTGGTCTTTTAATGAATCTATACAGGAACAAGGGGGCAAAAACGACAAAGAAGGTAATGGCTCCGGCCAGTACCAATATAGTTATTTCCATTGCCTGCAAGCTACGGGACGAAATGGTGGAAAACCTGAGACTGATTGCCTGCTGTACGCCTTTTTCCATATTACGCAGCCCTGCCATTATGCCGGAGATCAGGGTCTTGACTTCCTCTTCTCGCCGGGCCTCAACAGGTGTGATCTCAGGCGGTCTACTTTCAGGTGAACTTGCATTGGCATTTCTGGCCAGCTTTTCAAGTTTACCCAGGTTAAGCTCAATTTTATGGATAATAGGGATAATTTTTTTGGGACCGTCTCTCCGCACACTGGTCAAATTGTCCTTAAAGTCCTGGATCAGGGACATAAGAGATTGGTAGGCGTCCTCTTTATATAGGGTTACGAGACGACGGCCTTCGGCTTCCATTGAAGGGGGTATTGCTTTAAGTTGCTCTATGGTTTTAGATAGTTCTAAGTCGTGCCTGGCTATGCCCGTAGCAAAACTTTCCAGCTCCGATAGGTTGTAGATTGATACCCCGCAAGGCAGTATCATAATGGCCAAAAGGAACAGGTAGCCAATAAAAAGTTTGTTAAAGAGGCTTAGGCCGTTCTTCAGTAATTTCATTATTCAGGACTTTAACATAACTCAAATATTTTTTTTACCAGGAAATGAAAATAGAAAAGGAAATGAACAACAAATCCAAGATTGGACCAGTGGATAAAAATACTACTTCAAGTAAACGAATCCTTCTCGTTGATGATGAGGAGGACATACTCGTAACGGCAAAGAAGCGCCTCAAGCTCTTTGGTTATGAAGATGTGATCACAGCCTCGGATCCTATAGATGCTCTCAAGATATTCAAGGATCAGGAGGGAAAGATTGATCTTCTCTTGTCTGATCAGAAGATGAGCGATATGAGCGGAAAAGAACTCATGGAAGAGTGTTTAAAAATTGATCCTGATCTTCAGACCATTATTTTCACCGCCCATGGCACTATAGAAAAGGCGGTTGAGGCAATGAAGGCCGGGGCCTTCTCCTACGTCGAAAAGCCAATAAATCATGAGGACCTGGCCTTGAAAATAAAAGGGGCCCTTGAGAAGAGAGAATTGTTGAAAAAGGTGGCTGACTATGAACGTATAGTGGGGGACCAGTTCCAGTTTGCCGACATGATTGGCACCAGTCCACAGATAAGGGACGTATTCAGGCAGATAGTCCAGGTCGCCCCCATTGAAAGCACCATAACTATCTACGGTGAATCAGGAACTGGAAAAGAACTGGTGGCTAATGCCATACACTTCCACAGCCCAAGAAGCAAAGGACCTTTTGTGGCTGTTAATTGTGCAGCCATCCCTGAGACGTTACTGGAAGACGAGTTTTTTGGCCATGTAAAGGGGGCCTATACAGGTGCTATAAGCAGTAAGATAGGCTTTTTCAGACAGGCCCATAAGGGCACGCTGTTTCTGGATGAAGTGGGGGAGATGAGCGAGGCCATGCAGGCCAAGCTACTGAGGGTCATAGAGACCGGAGAAATAAAGCCCCTGGGGAACGACCATGTGCACAAGGTGGATGTAAGACTGATAGTGGCAACCCAGAGAGACCTCGGTAAACTGGTTGAAGAAGGTCGTTTCAGAGAGGATCTGTATTACAGAATTCATGTAGTTCCAATCAATATTCCTCCTTTGAGGGAGAGGCCGGAAGATATTCTCCTGTTAATGCAACATTTTTTTAAGAAATACGAAACCAAGATGGGTAAAGATATCAAGAAAATCGAGGGAGATGTTATTGAAGGTTTTCGAACATATACCTGGCCGGGGAATGTCCGTGAGTTGAAAAACGTAGTTGAATATCTTGTTGCAATTTCTACTGGAAACACCATAACCAGCGCAATGTTTGCAAATACGTCCCTGGCCGGTAGTTGTCTGCCCCAAAAAAAAGTTCCGCTAAGAGAGGCCAAAGACGAGTTCATTAAGAAATATCTGGAAGATCTTTTCAGGATTACAAAAGGGAATGTCAGCAAAGCCGCCAAGTCTGCAGGTTACTACCGGGCTGATTTTTACAAACTTTTTCAGAAATATGACCTGGATCCCAAGAATTATCGCGGTGCCAAAAAGGCCATAAAGACTGAGGATATATTTGCTGAAGATTGAAATTTGAAATTTGAAATTGGGGAAAACACAAAGATGTAAATGCGTTACCTAATTTCCAATTTCCAATTTCAAGTTTCGACAAATGAAGGATGCCAAGTAATCCGTATCTTAATTCCAGTTCCTGATAATAATGCCCAACAAAAGGGCAGTGCCGATGAAAAGAAAGGAACTGATGTATAGCAGTCTTACCGCACTATCTATGTCTTGAATTACCGGTTCACGACCATCGGCGTGTATGATCGGCCGATCGACCAATTTTCCATGGTACCGGGATGGGCCTGAAAGCCGTAATCCAAGTGTTGCTGCAAAAGCTGCTTCGGATAGACCGGAATTCGGGCTTGGGAGCTTTTGGCCGTCAGAGAGCGCAATTTTCCAGACGTACCATGGATTGCTCCCTCCAACCAGAGGAGAGGCCAGGGAGATCACAGCTACTGAAAGCCGCGCAGGTACGTAATTAGCTATGTCATCCAGCCTTGCTCCCCAGGTTCCGAATTCCAAGTATCGTCCGGTCTTATAGCCAATCATGGAATCCAGGGTGTTTATTGCCTTGTAGGACATACAGAGGGCAGGTCCTCCCAGTGCCCCGAAGAAAAATGGAGAAAGTACACCATCAACCAGATTTTCAGCAATGGTTTCGATAGTGGCCTTGGTTACTCCGGCTGTGTCCAGGGAGTCCGTATCTCTTCCTACGAGCCTGGATACTCTCTGCCGTCCTGCCTCTATACCATTTTCAACCAGTGCTTTCTTGACCGACATGGCTTCATCACCGAGACATTTTAAGGATAGTCCATAGTAGAGCAGTATGGCGGACATGAACCATTGGAGCAGCCCTGAGACATGACCTAAAATTTTAAGACCAAGATCTACTGTTATAAAAACACTCAAAGTAAGGAGAATGGCCAGGATAGCACCCTGCGTCTTTTCTCCAAGCGGCAGATTCCGCGCCAGAGATTCTCCGGATGTGATGGCCCGGCCGATAAGACGTACCGGATGGAGTAATCTTTCCGGGTCTCCTATGATCAGGTCCAGAGCAAAAGCCATGGCAAGAATTCCGATGGCTCCGGGTTCCAGAATAAATGGCCAAGAGTGCGATAGGGGCATTACAGGCCCATGAGGGAGAGTAAGCCGGGAATGTCGGCATTATCTGAGATCCAACCGGCCAGACGATCCAACTGCTCTTTGCGAAAGGCGCTGTAGGAGACGACTTTTTTTGCCGGCTCAAGGCCTTGTCTCGTAAGTAGAAAGTCCAGGAAATACCTCCTGAAGGAATCATTTTCGAACATACCATGGAGGTATATGCCGATGGCCGTCATGTTTTCACTCACAGCCCCGATATCTGCACCGAGTCCCGGGCCTAAAGGTATAAATGATCCTTCGGCACGGGTCACCCCCATGTGGATTTCATAGCCCTTGACTGTTAAAGGATTCGGGAAAAGCGACGGCAGATCAAGCGTAATTTCCGTCCGGGACAGCTTTTTTTTGCCGCACATGTCAGTGACTACAGGAAGCAGTCCCAGGCCGGATGATGACCCTTGTTGTCCTTCCACCCCGTCCGGGTCTCCTATTTCCATGCCCAGCATCTGGTAGCCACCGCAGATTCCCATAATTACTGTTCCACCCTTTGCCCTATCATGAATTGTTATGTCCCAGCCGGTATCCTTTAAGAAATTCAGATCAGAGCGGGTATTTTTTGTGCCTGGGATTATTAGACAATCGCATCTGTCTAATTCCTCAGGCCGTCGGACAAAAGACAGAACAACATCTCCCTCAAAGGCCAGGGGGGCAAAGTCCGTAAAGTTGCTGATTCTCGGCAGATGCACTACGGCAATTTTTAAAGGACCGTTGTGGTTTTTTTTGGGAACTGCGTTTACAAATACACCGTCCTCCTGGTCTGCCACTATGTCATTGAACCAGGGAAGCACGCCAAAGACAGGAAGGGGAATAATCTGTTGAAACTGGGCAATCCCCGGACTGAGGAGTGATATGTCTCCGCGAAACTTGTTGATTATGAAGCCTGAAACCCTGCTCCGATGTCTCTCAGGTATAAGGTCATAGGTGCCTTTGAACCAGGCGAAAACCCCTCCCCTGTCTATATCGCCGACAATGACAACCGGTGCACCGGCGTAGGCTGCCATTTCCATATTCACGAGGTCGGTGGCCTGGAGATTGATTTCAGCCGGACTTCCGGCCCCTTCCAGAACTAACAGGTCAAAATCCCGGGATAGAGAGTCAAAGGCCTGCCTGACCACCTTTAAATTGTCTTGATAGCTCGAATAATAGGATCGGGCAGCGAGATTTCCTGCTGGTTTTCCCATGAGGATTACCTGTGATTGGGATTCGCCGGTGGGCTTAAGCAGTATGGGGTTCATCCGGACATCGGGTAAAAGCCCGCAAGCCTCTGCCTGGTAAACCTGAGCCCTTCCCATTTCAAGGCCGTCGAGAGTAACAAAGGAGTTAAGTGCCATGTTCTGGGCCTTAAAAGGCGCAACCCTCAAGCCCTTTTGCCAAAGTACCCGGCAGAAGGCTGCAACAAGCACACTCTTTCCAACACCTGAGCCTGTTCCCTGGAACATGATGCATCCGGTTCTGTTTGCCATGATTAACTAGATTAGGACCTGGGTATAAAAATGCAATACTAAAATGCCGGCCTTTCTTTTCTATCTTTTGAGGAATAAAAATGTTCTTGTGTACATTGACATATTGTATTGAAGGAAGATATAGTGATCCAGTTAATCCAAAACAGGAAGGGGGGATACCCTTGGCGATTGTGGTAGAAGTCCAGGAAAGCCTGGAAAAGGCCCTTAAGGTGCTGAAGAAAAAGATGCAGCTTGACGGGCTTCAGCGGGAATTGAAAAATCGTCGCTTTTACGAAAAACCAAGTGTAAAAAAACGACGCAAGATGCAGGAAGCTGAACGTAGACGTCGCAAGGCCCGGCGCAGACGTCGCTGACAATCTGATTTAATCGTATAAAAGAGCTGGATTTGGTCCGGCTCTTTTACTTAATTACATTTGTAACCGTTCACGGGTTCAAAGGTTCAGGGTTCAAGGGTTAAGAGGTTCAGGGTTTACTGAAAATTTGAACCCGTGAACGGTTACTTGTCCGGGTTTAAAATGACATACAGAGGGATCTCAGTTTTGCCAGAGGTGAGCGTGTACTGGCTTCTGGTATAGCGGATCAATTGTCCCGCGTCTTTAAACATGAGTTGATAACCACGCGTGAAAGGGCTTGGCAGAACGATCTTGAAACCGTCAGCCTCCAAAACGTGTTCAGGGACGAATTTCATATTGCGTTTAAAGAAGTTTTTTGCAAAGCGCAGATCTTTCTGCGGGTCCTTTCTGGGTCCCACTATCGTCCAGCCCGAGTCCATGATTTCATCAAGGTAGCTTTCGCTTGATATGGTTTTGATTTCTTCCGGTTTCATTGTTTCTCCGTGGGATTTTTTCCATCAAAACACATCAAACAGAGGTCCTCTTTTGGAACCCCCATGGCTGCAACAAACGCGTCAAGGTTGTTATATTTTACAGAGTCCGCACCGATATCTTTGGCCATCCAGGCTTCCAAATCCCTAAGCTGTCCCAAGGACGTGATATCCTCGGATTTTAAATAGCGCTTGGCTGCCAGTTCTTCATGACTGCGGGTTGAGATACCAAAATCACATGGGCACATGAGAGGCGGACAGGCAATGCGTACATGGACCTCCTTTGCCCCTGCTTTTTTCAGGTCCCTGACCTTATGAAGGATCTGTGTGCCACGGACAATCGAATCATCGCAAAGGACAATCCGTTTGCCTTTAACTGCATAATGCAAGACGGACAGCTTGCGCTTGGCCATCTTTTCACGGGCTAGCTGAGTCGATTGTGTATAGCTCCGGTCAGCGTATCGATGATAAAGGAACACTTCCTGGTAGTTGATCTTTGATCGCTTGTGATACCCAAGGGCATGACCGATTCCCGACATAGGCACTGCCGCCACGATGTCAGCCTCCATGTCTCCTTCCTCAATATCTCGCTGTGCCAGGATTTCACCCAGGTTGTTCCGGGCCTCCTGTACATAGACGCCGTCTATGATGGAATCAAGGCTCGCTGTATAGGCCCACTCAAAGGCACAATGAGCCTTGCGCGGGGAATCAAGCTGTGCCACGGTCTGAAAGCCCTTGTCATTGATCAGGACAATTTCTCCCGGAAGTACGTCTCGACGGATCTCCATTTCAAGGTTTTGAAGGGCCCGCGATTCTGATGCGACAGCACACCTGCCCGGGCTTTGCCCCAAAATGAGCGGTCGGAAGCCGTAGATATCCCGGGCCGCATAGATGCCATCCTTTGTCAAAACCACAAGGGAATAGGCCCCCCTGATCTTTTTGGCAAGGGCGTGAATGCCGGTCACCACATCTTTCTCTTCCATAATGATTTTGGAAATGACTTCAATGTTGTACCCGTGATAGAAGGACTTGCCACGGGCCTTCATCTCTGCGATCAGCCCATCGGCATTCAGCACGTTGCCGCTGAATGCCACCGCAATCTCTCCCAGTTGGCACTGCCATCTGACAGGCTGTCGCTCCCACAGGCTCACATGCCCGATGCCCCATGTTCCTTTCAGATATTTCAACTCCTCATGTGATAAAATCCCGGGCGCCTTGCCGTAATGGGTGACCTGGTGGATGTTCTTGTTAAAAGTGGAAATGCCCCAGTACTCCTGTCCCCGGTGTTGGAGAAAATCAATCCCCTGAAAAATCTCATGAGCACATTCAGTATCTGAATATAAACCAAATACTCCACAGTTATCTTGCAATGACTTCATGCGATTGTCCTCACTATTTCTACCTAATATCCTCATGGTATCTCTGAAGGGACTTTACCCTGCCATGCCCCTTCCGGCAGGCTGCGATCCCCCTGGCAGCGGCCACGGCCGCTGCCGTGGTGGTGATATAGGGCACCTTGAACTTGATTGCCGCCTTTCGGATGTAGGAATCGTCGTGCTTGCTTAACCTGCCGCTGGGTGTGTTGATGATCAGTTGAATCTCATGGTTTTTTATCCCGTCAACAATGTTGGGACGGCCCTCATGCATCTTGCGGATCGGCTCTGATTGAATGCCGTGGTCTGCCAGAAACCTGCGAGTCCCTTCAGTAGCCTTGATATTAAAGCCAAGACTGTCAAACTGAGTTGCGGCTTTCAGGGCAACATGCTTGTCTTTTTCGGATACAGTGATAAGCACGGTCCCCTCGAAAGGAAGCCATTGTTGAGCCGCCTCCTGGGCTTTATAAAAGGCCAGGCCAAAAGAGTCCGCAAGCCCCAGGACCTCCCCTGTGGATCGCATCTCAGGACCGAGGAGCGGGTCGACCTCCGGGAACATGTTAAATGGGAAAACCGCTTCTTTGACGCCAAAGTGAGGGATCAGTCCGGGTTTGATATCCAGGTCTGCGAGCTTTTTGCCCATCATGAGCTGCGTGGCCATGCGGGCCATGGAAATGTTACAGACCTTTGAAACCAGAGGCACTGTCCTGGAGGCACGGGGATTTGCTTCAAGTATGTATACAACGTCATTGGCAACAGCGTACTGAATGTTCATCAGGCCGACCACACCGAGTTCCACAGCAACCTTTTTTGTGTATTTGTAAATTGTATCAACGTGCTTGGCGGGAATACTGATGGGGGGTATTACACAGGCTGAGTCGCCCGAGTGGACCCCGGCCAGCTCGATGTGTTCCATCACAGCCGGCACAAAGGCATCCGTGCCGTCGGAAATGGCATCTGCTTCGGCCTCAATGGCATTTTCAAGGAACCTGTCGATCAAAATCGGCCGCTCCGGCGACACATCCACTGCTACGGCCATGTAGTGCTTTAGCATCTCCTCGTCGTGGACAACCTCCATAGCCCGCCCCCCAAGCACGTATGATGGCCGGACCATGAGCGGATAACCGATCCTCTCAGCCACTTTAAGGGCCTGTTCCAATGTGCTGGCCATGCCTGATTCAGGCTCAGGGATACCGAGCTTTTTCATTATCTTGCGGAAACGGTCACGGTCCTCAGCCAGGTCTATGGTCTCAGGAGAAGTGCCGATGATGTTGACACCGGCCTCGGCCAGCTCATTGGCAATATTCAAGGGGGTCTGCCCGCCGAACTGGACAATTACGCCCTCAGGCTTTTCCTTTTCATAGATGCTCAATACGTCTTCGACCGTAAGCGGCTCGAAGTAGAGCTTGTCTGAGGTGTCATAATCAGTTGAGACGGTCTCCGGATTGCAGTTTACCATGATTGACTCAAATCCCTCGTCACGAAGTGCAAAAGCTGCATGAACACAGCAGTAGTCAAACTCGATTCCCTGCCCGATACGGTTAGGTCCGCCGCCCAGGACCATTATCTTGCGCCTGTTGCTCGTTTCTACCTTGTCAGTGGCATTGTATGTGGAGAAGTAGTAGGCTGCATCCTCCACGCCGCTTACCGGCACAGGCTCCCACGCCTCTATCATGCCCAAAGAAATACGCCGCTGCCGGATATCTTTTTCAGGGATTTCAAGAATCTCAGACAAATACCGGTCTGAAAACCCGTCTTTCTTGGCCTGCCTCAGTAGATCGTCCGGCACAACGTTCCCCTTGTGTTTCAGGATCTTTTCCTCAAGCTCCACCAGTTCCTTCATCTGTTCAATAAACCAGGGCTTAATATAGGTCTTCTCAAAGAGCGTTTCTACGCCGGCTCCCTTTCGCAGGGCCTCGTACATGATAAACTGCCGTTCGCTCGACGGCTCGACCAGCAGTTCCATCAATTCATCCAGCGATTTATCATTAAAGTCCTTGGCAAAGCCGAGCCCATAGCGGCCGTTTTCCAGGGAGCGAATCGACTTCTGGAAGGCCTCCTTATAATTCTTGCCAATGCTCATGACCTCGCCTACGGCGCGCATCTGTGTACCCAGCTTATCTTCAGAGCCTTTAAACTTTTCAAAGGCCCACCGGGCAAACTTCACTACCACATAGTCACCCCATGGCGTATATTTGTCCAGGGTCCCCTCTCGCCAGTAAGGAATTTCGTCCAGCGTCAGGCCCCCTGCCAGCATTGCGGAAATAAGAGCAATGGGGAAACCAGTGGCCTTGGAAGCCAGGGCCGAAGAACGGGAGGTCCTGGGGTTGATTTCGATCACCACCACGCGGCCGGTCTTGGGATCATGGGCAAACTGGACGTTGGTGCCGCCTATGACCTTTATGGCCTCAACAATGTCGTACGACCATTTTTGAAGCCGTTTTTGCAGTTCCGGGTCGATAGTAAGCATGGGGGCAGTGCAAAAGGAGTCGCCCGTGTGTACGCCCATTGCGTCCACATTCTCGATAAAACAGACGGTGATCATCTGGTTCTTGGCGTCGCGCACTACTTCGAGTTCCAATTCCTCCCATCCCAGGACCGACTCCTCCACCAGCACCTGGCCCACTAAGCTTGCCGAGATGCCGCGGCCGGCAATGGTTCGCAGTTCTTCCACATTGTAAACCAGACCGCCGCCCATTCCTCCCATGGTATAGGCAGGCCGGATGACCACCGGGTAGTCGAGTTCAGCGGCAATTTTCTCAGCTTCCTCTACACTGAAGGCCGGTTTGCTCTTGGGCATCTCTATGTCGAGGCTGTCCATGGTCTGCTTGAATGCGATCCGGTCCTCGCCGCGCTTGATGGCATCGATCTCAACACCGATTATCTTGACACCGTATTTATCCAGCACGCCCGTTCGGGCCAGTTCCGAGGAAAGGTTCAGGCCGGTCTGGCCGCCCAGGTTGGGAAGGAGGGCATCCGGCCTTTCTTCTTCTATGATTTCCTCCATAGCCTGGAGATTCAAAGGCTCAATATAGGTCACGTCGGCCATTCCGGGATCGGTCATGATGGTCGCAGGGTTGGAATTGACCAGCACTATCTCATAACCGAGTTTGCGAAGGGCCTTGCAGGCCTGGGTGCCGGAATAATCAAACTCGCAAGCCTGGCCTATGACGATGGGCCCGGAACTGATAATCATTATTTTCTTGATGTCATCACGTCTTGGCATTGAATTATCCTTTCAAAGGATCAGGTATTGTTTCATGAAATTTTCGCTCTAAATTCTAACTCACCGGAGATGTGCTAAACTATTTTTTATCCTTATTGTCAAATTTTATGCATGGGGAATCCAAATGATTTTCCTTTACGGGTCCTAAGAATCAGTGAAAAAATTGATTGACTCAAGTAAGCTGATATGAAATGTATTAGACTATTGAGTCACTCCGGCATGTGGCAGGAGCTTTATTGAATAAGTGCTCACCTTACGAAAGCTAATATATGAACATTGATGTCATTATCTTATCGATTGCCACACTGATCGGTCTTTACATGGCAGCCAATATCGGTGCCAATGATCTTGCCAACGCAATGGGAACCGCGGTCGGCTCCCGGGCGTTGACCCTGAAGCAAGCGGTAATAATATCGATTATTGCCAATGTGCTCGGGGCTTCGCTTGCAGGCGGGTATGTAACCGGCACTATCAGCAAAGGAATTATCGACCCAAGTCTCCTGGCGAACGCACCCGACAAATTGATGATTGGGATGTTTGCCGCACTCATCGCAGCCGGTCTCTGTGTGCATCTGGCAACATTCTTTGGTCTGCCTGTCTCCACCACCCATGCCATTGTAGGCGCTGTGCTTGGCTTTGGGATAATAAGTGTGGGAGTAGGCGCTATCAGTTGGGGCAAGATCACCGGTATTGCCATCAGTTGGGTTATTTCACCGGTTGCAGGGGCCCTGATTGCAGGGGGCATTTACTATTTTCTTGAAAAAAAGGTCATGGCTGCCAAGGACCCTTACGAAGCAGCGGTTCACTATACGCCGGCCATAATTTTCTTAGTTGTGTTGGTGCTCATCCTTTCCTTTATATTTAAAGGCCTTAAGAACCTCCATCTAGAGTTTGGTTTTTTCTATACAGTGTTACTCACCATTCCTTGTGCGGCCCTGGTGGCCCTGTTTGGCCGAAAGTGGATGCGCTGGCAGGTACATGCTAAATGTGAACTGGGACCCAATCTCCAGGGGTTCTCTCCTGCCGAATGCCTCTTTGCCCAGCTTCAGATACTTACATCCTGTTACATCGCCTTTGCCCATGGAGCCAATGATGTGGCCAATGCCGTCGGCCCGCTTGCAGCCATCTTTTCCGTGGTCACAACAAAGTCCGTGGCCTTACAGGTGGAAGTGCCGTTCTGGATGCTTTTTATAGGCGGCATCGCTGTGGGCGGTGGGCTTTATATATTTGGCACCCGCGTCCTTGACACCATTGGTAAAAAAATTACAGAGATTACGCCGATCCGGGGATTTTGTGCCCAATTCGGAGCAGCCACTACCATCCTGATCTGCTCCCGCCTTGGTTTGCCGGTTTCAACCACCCACGTGCTGGTAGGATCGGTGGTGGGCGTGGGGCTCATGCGGGGCATAGGAGCGCTCGATCTGCGTATACTCAAAAACATCGGCTTTTCATGGATCGTGACCCTACCTATTACGATGGTCCTGGCCATGGTTTTATACAAGGTGCTCACCCTCTTTTTATTATGAATTTATTATTGTAAAACAGATACCTGGAGGAGGAATATTTTATGCGCCTATTAATCAGCTCGCTGTTTTTCAAATCTCCTTTTGAAGATCTGCAGAAGCACGCCGACAAGGTCAAAGAATGCACCCAACTTTTCAGGGAGGCTGCTGTTTGCCATATCGGCAAGGAATACGAACGGTTTGACCTCCTGACAGACCAGGTAGCCCGCTTAGAAAGTCAGGCCGATGATATCAAGCGTAATATCCGCAACCATCTGCCCAGGGGCATCCTCATGCCTGTGGATAAGTTCCAGTTCTTTGACTACCTCAGGGAGCAGGACAAAGTCATGGATGAAGTGGAAGAGGCCCTGTTCTGGTTATCCTATCGGCCGGGGGGTATTCCAGCCGAGTTGGCTGCCGATATCCATGACCTGGTCGAAGCCGTGATTCCGCCCATCGAAAAGCTGCCTGTCCTGGTAACCCTTGCCACAGAGTATTTCAAGAGCAAGTCCACAGAGCAAAGGAACAAGATGAAAAGCCTTATACGGGATATCCGCCAACATGAAAGAGAGGCCGATCATCTGGAACGGGAACTGAAATTCAAGATCTTCACCACCATCAAAGATGCGCTGGTAGTATTTCACCTGGTCAGGCTGGTAGAGCATATAGGCGATATTGCCGATCATGCGCAAAATGCCTCGGACCGCATGCGGGCCATGATTGCCGAATAATATCGTTTGCTGGAGACATTAAGGAAAGCCGTATCCTGCATCAATACGAATTCGGCTTTAAGGTAAATGGCAAGGCACAAAACAAAGTCGGACGGGATATTCTGTTTATCGAAAGAAATCTGGGCTTCCTCAAACCCTGCGGACGTATGGCAATTGTGCTGCCATAAGACAGATTCAATAATACCTCGGATAAACATATCCGTGAATTTATCGCCCAGCATGGGCGTATCCTTAACCAAAACCAGCGTCTTGTTTGTGCAGAAATGGGATGATGAGCTTTGTCCAAAGGTAGATGATTATCCTATCTTTTTTGCCGTGTCTGAAAAAGGCGGCAAGGATAATTCCGGTAATTATATCTACGTGAAAAACGGCAATGGTCAATACAGGCTGGATAAAAATGGACACTTGATAGTTGACCATGATTTGCATAGCCATGATGGAGAACTGCCGGACGGTATCGCCGAAGCCTTTATTGAGTGGGCGAAGAGTGAAAA
>JAUWHV010000097.1 GCA_030605675.1 Deltaproteobacteria bacterium
GGAGCTACCCAATGGGAGACCATCGCCAGGGTAATCCTTCCCGCATCTCTTTCAGGCATCTCGACTGCCATCATTCTGGGCATGTCGAGGGCTATTGGTGAGACCATGGTAGTACTTATGATTGCCGGTGGAGCGGCCCAGTTGCCGTCTTCAATATTTGATCCGGTCCGGCCCATGCCTGCCAGCATTGCAGCAGAAATGGCAGAGGCCCCTTTCCGGAGCGATCACTATTATGCCCTGTTCGCTACGGGCGTCGTATTATTTGCTTTCACACTGCTTTTCAACCTTGTATCTGAGCACATCTCCAACAAATACAGGCAGGTTGGAGCTGCAACTTTGTAACTATGAATATAACTGTTTACGGATTAAGGGTTCAAAGAAAATCTGAATCGTTGATTCGTGAGTTCTGCCTGCCCGCTCGCCAAGCTTGCGAGGCGGGCGGGAATGGAGAAGGAATGAGAATAGAACAAGGGGAGCATATGTCATACCCTCCTAAATTTGAGGATTTTGTGTGTGGCAGTTGGCTCCGTGGTAGCTTGCAAGAGCAATCAACAATCAACAATCATAAATCAACAATCCAATATGAATAGTCTTCTGAGGCGTCGTAAACTGATCCAGATCGCAATTTTTGGGCTTTTCAGGCTTTCTGCTGCCATTAATGGGATCGCATTGCTTATCGTTGTCTATTTTCTTGTGGCAAGAGGGTGGCGGGCCATCAACTGGACATTCCTTACGCAACCACCCAAGGAAGCAATGACTGAAGGGGGAATCCTGCCCTGTATCGTCGGTACACTCTGCCTGAGTCTGGGTGCCATCCTGGTGGCCCTTCCCATCGGAGTGGCCTCTGCCATCTATCTTAATGAGTATGCCCGCCCAGGCCGGCTACTCCGCGCTATCCGTATAGGGATCAACAACCTTGCCGGTGTACCTTCAGTGGTCTTTGGCCTCTTTGGTCTTGCCTTCTTTGTAGTATGGTTAAAAATGGGAGTGAGTATCCTTGCCGGTTCCCTGACGCTGGGAGTACTCACCTTGCCTGTAATTATCGGGGCTTCCGAGGAGGCCCTGAGGTCAGTTCCGGACACCTATCGAGAGGCATCCCTGGGCCTTGGGGCCACCAAGTGGCAAACCATCTATAGGGTGGTCATGCCGGCTGCTTTGCCCGGTATCCTTACCGGTGCCATCCTGGGGATCAGCCGGGCCGCAGGGGAGACTGCGCCCATCATGTTTACCGCAGCCGTGTTCTATACACCTTCTCTGCCGACTTCTGTTTTTGATGAAATCATGGCCCTGCCTTATCATATCTATGTCCTGGCCACAGCCGGAACAGAGATCGAAGCCACACGACATCTCCAGTATGGAACGGCCCTTGTGCTGATTGTCCTCGTATTTGGCCTGAATCTTATTGCCATTATCTACCGGGCCAGGCTCCAGAGACGGATGTGATTCATAATGGAACATTCTTTAAAAATTAAAATAAAAAATTTGAATTTTTATTACGGTGACTTTAAGGCCCTGCATGACATCTCCATGGACATTTATGCAAATCAGGTAACTGCTTTCATCGGCCCTTCAGGCTGTGGTAAGAGCACTCTATTGCGTTGTCTGAACCGGATGAATGATCTGATTCCTATCAGCCGGGTGGAAGGGCAGATCATGTTGGATAATAAGAACATTAATGATCCAAGTGTGGATGTAGTCACCCTTCGTCGCAATGTCGGCATGGTGTTTCAAAAACCCAATCCTTTTCCAAAAACCATTTTTGAAAATGTAGCATACGGCCTGAGAGTAAACGGCATAAAAGATAAGGCCTATATTGCAAACCAGGTTGAAAAAAGTCTCCACCAGGCCGCTATCTGGGATGAAGTCAAAGACAGAATTAATGATTCAGCCCTTGGTCTTTCGGGCGGCCAGCAACAACGTCTCTGTATTGCCCGGGCCCTGGCAATTGAGCCTGAAGTGGTCCTTATGGATGAGCCGGCATCGGCCCTGGACCCAATCGCCACTCAAAAGATCGAAGAACTGATCCATCAATTAAAAAAATCATATACAATCATCATTGTTACGCACAACATGCAGCAGGCAGCCCGCGTGTCCGATATTACAGCCTTTTTTTATCTGGGAAAACTTATCGAAAAGGATGATACCGAAGCGCTTTTTACCAAACCTAAGCTCCAACAGACAGAAGATTACATCACCGGCCGTTTCGGATAGTGAGGGAAATGTTATGACCATGCGTTTACAAAAAGAGTTAGAGAAACTGAAAAAGAGGATCCTCTCCCTGGGAGCCATGGTGGAGGAGCGTGTCCGCATGGCTATCCAGGCCCTTGAGTTGAGAGATGCGAATCTTGCAGAGAAGATCATCAGGAGTGACTATGAAATAGATGAATTTGAAATAGAGGTTGAAGAGGAATGCCTGAAGCTTCTTGCCCTGCATCAGCCGGTTGCCGTGGATCTGCGGTTTCTTATTGCTGTGATCAAGATCAACAACGACCTGGAAAGGATAGGTGATGAAGCAGTGAATATCGCAGAACGGATACAGATCATTGCCAAACGGGAACGGCTCGATATCCCCTTTGATTATTCTTTGATGGCAGAAAAGACGGCATCCATGCTCAAAAAGAGTCTGGATGCCCTTGTGAACATGGACGATGTCCTGGCGTTGGATGTCCTTAAATTGGATGATGCAATAGATGATATGAAAGACCAGGCCTATGACGTGATAAAACAGGCCATACGTGAACATACTGATCGCGTTGGTTATCTCATCAACCTGCTCTTGATGTGCCGCCACCTTGAGCGCATAGCAGACCATGCCACCAACATTGCCGAAGAAGTCGTCTACATGGTTCAAGGGGAAATCATTCGGCACGGAAATATCGAACTTGAAGCCAAAGAATGAATTAGTGATAATTGAGGAATTGCGAATTGAGGAATTGAGGAATTGAAGGTAGCTATCGATTATAATTCCTCAATCCCTCAATTCCTCAATTTATTCCATCCTATCAATCTAACCAAAATCTAACCTTATAGTCATCCGGTTTTAACAAACCGGAATCATAATAAGCAAAATCAAAGGATTAGAATTTTTATCGAGGGGAGGTGAAGTTTGTAATTTTAGAAGCAAGGCGGAGAGAGGCACGTAATATATTTAATAGATAATGGAAAGGTATGGGGAAAAACATGAAGAAAATTTCACTCATCGTATTTATCATAACGGGTTTGTTGATAACATTTGGCAGCACTCAGTCCTGGGCTGGGGAAGTTGACATTTTGGTCAATAAGCTGGTTGAAAAAGGGGTCCTTTCTCATTCAGACGCCCAACAGCTCTTGGACGAAATGCAAAAAGAAGGCGTCAGACAAGAAGCCGAAATTAAGGAAGTGGCCACAGAGGCCGCAAAAGAAGAGATCAAGACCAGCGGGCTCAAGCTCCCAACGTGGGCTGATAAAATAGATTTTTACGGAGACCTGAGGCTCCGCCACGATACCCAGTGGATAGATCAAAAGAAACCCGGTAAGGACACGGATAAATATAACCGTAACCGTGAACGTTTTCGCCTCCGTTTGGGTATGAAGGCAAAAACAACAGAGACTACGGAAGTCGGGGTCAGGATTGCTTCCGGATCAGGTTATCAAAATACTACGAACCAGAGTTGCGATGGACACGCAAGAGGTAAGCAGATTTGGATAGACAGGGCCTATGCATCCTGGAAGGCCACGGATTATCTTAAAATTACTGGTGGAAAGCAGAAGAATCCCCTTTTCACAACGCCGCTCGTATGGGACCCGGATGTCAATCCGGAGGGGGTATCTGAAACCCTCAAGTTTGATATCACTGAAAGGGTCGGACTCTTCGCAAACCTGGGTCAGTATTTCGTCGAGGAGTTGAGCACCAACACTGATCCCACCCTCCTCGCATTTCAATTGGGCACTGCAATCAAGCCGGCCGACACGATGAAGTTTGAATTTGGAGTAACTTATTATAATTTCCTGGACCTGGATGACATTGAATATGATGATCTCACCGATAAGACGGAATTTATAGGATACAACAACAAACACAGCCAGCAGATGGTCTTCAAAAGCGACGGAGAACTGCTCAATAAATTCGAATGCTGGGAACTGGCCGCAAAACTGAAGGTAAAAGATGTACTACCAGTACCATTTTCTATCTACGCAAACTATATTGTCAATACAGCTGCCGATATTGATGAACTCATAGACAAAGGCGCGGTTTTCCCAAACAGCGACCCTGCAGACCTGGAGGCATATGGAAGTGATGATCGCGATACAGGTTGGCTTGTCGGGCTGTCATTGGGCAACAAGAAGAAAAAAGGCGACTGGTACGCAAAGTACCATTACCAGGAATTGGAAGATTACGCCTTTCCGGCTGTATTCGTTGACTCGGACTTTCACGGTGGAGGAACTAATAACAAGGGACACTATATGCAGCTCAGGTATTATCTGATGGACAATATTCAAGCCAGGGCCAGCGGTTTCCTTACCAAGCGTGAGGATGATAGCAAGGATGGAAAAAAGGATGAAGACCGTATCCAATTGGACTTAGTTTTCACCTTCTAAATCTTTCTAATATCTAATACAGTGCCCCGGAATGCCTGTCATCCCGGGGCCTTTTTTGTCAGATGCCAGCTTTTACTTCTATTTTTGGGTTTTTAGAGTAAAAGGCTACGTTAAGATATGGCTAATAAAGGGACTCCCCCAATACGTACCTGATAGCCAGGGAATCTAACAGATTCTTTACACAATCCTGATAGAACGCTAATACTTTTATTATATGTTAGATTTTTATCTCATATAATCTATAATAAGGCATATCATGGCAAACCAAAAGGTCCTCGTGGTAGACGATGAAGAAGATATCCTGGAGCTACTGAAATTCAATCTTTCACGAGAAGGTTACCAGGTTCCTTGCGCGGCATCAGGTGAGCAGGCATTTAGACTCGTGCGGTCGGAAAGCCCTGACCTTATTGTGCTGGATCTTATGCTTCCGGGCATAGACGGTCTGGAAGTCACAAGATGCCTGAAAAATGATCCCGACACCAAAAACATACCTATTGTAATGTTGACAGCCAAGGGGGAGGAAGCGGATATCGTAACAGGCCTGGAACTTGGAGCCGACGATTACATCACCAAGCCTTTCAGTCCGAGGATAGTGTTAGCGAGAGTCAGAGCGGTTCTTCGAAGGAAGATAAAAGGACAACTGGAAGAGACGTCAGTTCTTCGAATTCACGATCTCGAAATTGATCCGGGACGGCACGAGGTGTTGGTCAATGGTAAGCCTGTCCAATTGACTTTCACGGAATTCGGCATCCTTAATTATATGGCGAGAAGGCCTGGATGGGTCTTTACCCGTTTCCAGATTGTTGAAGCTGTTCGTGGTGAGGATCATCCTGTCACTGATCGTTCAGTGGATGTCCAGATCGTTGGGTTGCGAAAGAAACTCGGGCCTGCCGGTAAGTATGTCGAGACGGTCCGTGGAGTCGGATATCGATTCAAGGAATAGGGATATGCCGAAAAAGAGACGGTTGCTCTGGCAACTCTATCCATCCTATCTATTGATCACTATCATCTCTCTGATAGCTGTAACATGGTATGCATCCGTGTCATTGAAGCATTTCTTTCTTGAACAAACTGCTTCCGATCTCAAAGTACGAGCCCACCTTTTTGAGAAACAGGTCTTGGAACATATTGATCCCCTGGATGAAAAGGCTATTGACCTGTTGTGCAAGAAAATCGGCAAGAGTGCTGCAACCCGTATTACCATCATACTTCCCTCTGGTAAGGTCGTTGGAGATTCTGAGAAGGACCCTGCAAAAATGGATAATCATGTGGACAGGCCGGAATTCATTGAGGCCCTGAACGGGCCTTCAGGCACATCTACACGGTACAGCCGGACACTGGAAAAGGATATGATGTACGTGGGGATACCTGTTAAAAAGAAAAACCATATCCTTGCGGTTGTTCGCACATCCGTCCCTGTGAATGACATAGATTTGGTCTTGAAGAGTATGAAGATCAAGATTGCGTTCGGATGCCTTGTTGTAGCTGTATTTGCTGCGATGCTCAGTCTGTTTGTTTCTCGCCGCATTACCCGTCCCATTGAGCAGATCAAGATCTGGGCAGAGTCCATCGCTCGTGGCGAATTACGGCTCAGACCACCTGTCGCTGAATCCGAGGAAATCGGGGCACTTTCCGAGTCGCTGAATCGGATGGCCGTTGAGCTTCGTGAACATATTAATACTGTCATGCGGCAGCGAAACGAGATTAAAGCCGTGCTTTCCAGCATGGTTGAAGGAGTTATTGCCGTAGATATGGAAGAGCGGGTTATCAGTATGAATCATGCTGCTGCAAAGATGTTCGGATGTGATCTTGCTGAGGCCCAAGGCCGGAGCATCCAGGAGGTGGTCAGGAATACTGTCCTTCAGGAATTTGTGAAAAATTCATTGTCCAGCCAGGAGGCGGTTGAAAAGGAAATTGTCCTGTCCTCTAATGGCGATCGGTTTCTTAACGGGCACGGCACGTTGCTCCGTGATGCAGAAGGGAAGCAAATCGGCGCACTTATCGTTTTGAATGATGTGACACGCCTTCTGAGACTTGAAAAAATCCGGCGCGAGTTTGTTGCCAATGTGTCCCATGAGATAAAAACCCCGATTACAGCCATTAAGGGGTTTGTGGAGACTCTCCGGGATGGTGCAGTGGAGAATCATGAGGATGCCGAACGGTTTCTGGAAATCATCAGCAAACACGTAGATCGCCTCGAGGCCATTATTGAAGATCTTCTAAGCCTTTCCAGAATTGAGCGGGAGGCTGAAAGAGAAAAAGTCGTGCTGGATGAGGGCAGGATTAAGGACGTGCTCGAAACCGCTATCCAGATCTGCGAGGCCGGCGCCATGGCCAAGAAAATAGAGGTTGAGCTGTCTTGTGCTAAAGAAATGGTCGCAAATTTGGATCCCCAGCTCCTTGAACAGGCTATTGTGAACCTTATTGATAACGCCATCAAGTACAGTAACGATGGGGACACTGTTCGGGTAGAGGCCCTTCAAAGAGAAAATGAAATCATTATCAGCGTGCATGATCAGGGCTGCGGCATAGAGAAAAAACACTTACCCCGGCTCTTTGAGCGATTTTACCGTGTAGACATGGCAAGGAGCCGGCAAATGGGCGGGACCGGCCTTGGTCTTGCCATTGTCAAACATATCGCCCAGGCCCATGGCGGCCGCGTGGCTGTTGAGAGTATCCCCGGAAAGGGGAGCACTTTTTCAATCCATCTTCCCAAAGCATCTGTATGAAATCAGCCCGTGAGAAACCTGTTGATCCTGGGGATGACGTCTTTTTTGCCGGATCTATGCGCCAGTTTGATAGACTCAATTTATTGTAGAGGTGCTAGTGTTTGGCGACATTTATACAGGAGGACCAATCGAGTGGATTTCCACAGTAGGAGTCACTTTTGTTTTGATTTTCCTGGCCGAAATAGGGGACAAGAGCCAACTGGTCTGCATGACTCTGGCCGCAAATTACCGAGCCCTTCCGGTACTCGTCGGAGCAACTTTTGCCTTTGCATTTCTTAATCTCTTGGCGGTTTTATTCGGGGCCGCCCTGGCTAACTGGCTTCCGGAGAACATGATAAATATCAGCGTGGCTGTGCTGTTTGCGGCATTTGGCATCCATGTCCTGCGTGCGAAAAAGAAAGATATGGATCAGGAAATATCTGAAAAAAGCAATCACAGCATACTGATTACAACCTTTCTGCTAATCCTTATGGCAGAGTTGGGTGATAAAACCCAAATCGCCGTTGCAGGGCTGAGCAGCGCTGCCGGCCCTATGCCGGTCTGGCTCGGCGCTACGCTGGCGTTGAGCTTTATATCCACCATCGGGGTGCTGGTTGGAAGTAGACTTCTTCAACGCATCCCCATGGTCTTGCTGTACCGCATGAGCGGCGCATTCTTTTTGATCTTTGCTGCTTTTGCATTGAGCAGGGTGTTTTGATTAAATTCGCTGCCTACGACGGAACTCTTTTTTGAACGGTTTTGAACCTTTGAACCCTGAACCTCTGAACCCGTGAACGCTTACGGGGATATCAACCCTGTTCATTTGCCCGCTTCTATTTCAGGCGTAACAGGCTCATTCACGTCTTTCTGGGATTTGAGTCTGTTGGCTATTTCCACGAAGGGTGTGAAAAGATCAATGGGAATCGGGAACAGGGTGGTTGAGTTGTTTTCCGTGGCTACTTCCCTTAGGGTCTGGAGGTACCTGAGCTGCAGGGCCGCGGGTGCCTTGTTTATGATATTCGCAGCATCGGCCAGCTTTCTTGCTGCCTGGAACTCACCTTCTGCGTTGATGACCTTTGACCGGCGTTCCCGCTCGGCCTCGGCCTGTTTTGCCATTGCCCTTTTCATCTCGTCCGGGAGGTCTATCTCTTTCACTTCCACCTTGCTGACTTTGATTCCCCAAGGCTCGGTGTCGAGGTCTAATATCTCCTGAATCTGGGCATTAATTTTATCTCTCTCTGCCAGGAGCTCGTCAAGTTCGGCCTGCCCGCAGACACTCCTGAGGGTGGTCTGAGCCAGTTGGGAAGTGGCGAAAAGGAAGTTTTCCACCTCAATTACCGCCCTTCTTGAATCAAGTACCCTGAAATAGACCACTGCACTCACCTTTATGGATACGTTATCCCTGGTAATGATATCCTGTGGTGGAACATCAAGGGTAACGATCCGAAGGTCAATTTTCTTCATCTTATCAATTACAGGAATAAGTATTATCAGGCCCGGGCCCTTGGTCTTAATGACACGACCCAGCCTGAAGATTACGCCTCGTTCGTATTCGTTCAGTATGCGAATGGCCGATATCAGAAAAGCAATGATCAAAAAAAGCAGAAAAGCGAGAGAAATTGTCATGACTTGCCTCCATGGGTCCTTGAGACCCGTAATTTAAGTCCTTCTATATCTATTACTTTTACCTCAGTATCCACAGGTATGGTCTCCTCGCTTACAGCAGTCCAGAGCTCTCCATGCAAAAAGACCTGTCCACCCCTATTTCCTACTGTCTTCCGGACAAGGCCTTTTTCACCTATAAGACCTTCTGCCCCGGATTTGGGCCTGGAGAGGGTGGCCCTGGTCGCCAGATAGGTAATAGCGGCCATAAAGGAGCCGACTCCCAGCAGAGTAGTCCAAAGCACATTAGTGTCAATGGAGATTCCGGTCTTCGGCGTATCGAAAAGCATCATGGAGCCCAGAAGGAGGGCAGCCAGACCTGCTACCCCCAGTATGCCGTGGCTGGCAATTATTAGCTCCATTACAAACAGGACTACTGCCAGGAGCAACAGAAGCAGGCCGGCAGTACTTACAGGGAGGGCCTGGAGGGCAAACAGACCCAGAAGCAGGCATATGGCCCCTATGGTCCCAGGGAAAATGGTCCCGGGATGGGCAAACTCAAAATAGAGCCCTGTCATACCGATCATCAT
>JAUWHV010000084.1 GCA_030605675.1 Deltaproteobacteria bacterium
GGCCGGCCTTGTCATCCCTGGCGATGCGGTTTCCTGCGTACACGCTGAACCCGCTGTGGCGCCAGTTCATGAGCTTCTGGATGAGATCATCAGCTATCTTGCCCTTGCGTTTCAGCATGGCGAGAATTCTGGACCGGAAAATTTCTTCAAGCTGCTTCATGTCGCACCTTGAAAGCACATAAAAGGTCCCGTTTTTTCGGAAAAGGCCGTCAGCGACTATGGCATGAAGATGCGGGTGGAACCTGGCGTAATCTCCAAAGGTGTGAATAACCATCACGAGGCCTGGAATTCCGTCCGGAAGGCAAAGCATAGTACGAAAGAAAATCTCAAGACTTTCCCTTGCACAATGGCAGAACTCTGTCAAAAGCTCCCTGTCGTACTTGAAATAAACACGGAGAAGAATAGGTATACTGAACACGAATTGCCTGTGAGGTACTGGATAGAGAATATTGTTGCATACATCCTCTCCGAACTTGACCACCTTTTTGGAATGGCAGCTTGGGCAGAACCACCGGCCTTTGCAGCTAAATGCCAGGAGATATTCATGGCGGCAGTCTGGATTCGTGCACCTGACCCTGGCGAAGCCTTCCTTCAGGTCTCCGCACTTCAGGTAATCATGTACTACATCATCAATAACTGGACGAAAGAAGCCATACTGTTGCTCATAGCTCTCGTCATAGTTTGCCTTGAACTCTTCATAGTTATTGTGCAGGATGTTCCATAGTGGCGACTGGAACGGATCTCTTGGATGATAGATAGGCAAGGCTTCGAGCATGGCAGTGCTCTCTTGTGCTGTGACTGCAAAAGAAAACACCCAGCATATTCCATGCCTGCTTCACCTGCTTATGAAGCATTTCTCCACCTGGCGGCAGTTGGGCTTTTGTTGCCAATATTAAATCAACCTGGCGGCACCAGGAGGGGGACAATTTGCGGCCTCAATTGTCGGAAATTGTCAGCCTAGTAAAAAAATATTTTTCTATCAGCTCAGCCATTTTTTATAGTAACTGGACAGTCTAAAGTTCCTTTAATAGTTTGAAATTATAAGAAACGAAAAACTGAACTCGTCATTCCGGCGAAAGTCGGAATCCGATGTTAGAGAGAACTTTGGATTCTCAAGATCCAAAATCACTCAATTATAAAACTCGCATATCCAACGACCTGTACATAGTCTCCTGTCACGTCGCCGGACGTAGCGTATCGAATCAGTTTAGCGGAACCTGCTCCTAAGGCCAGAGACGCCACCAAAGTCACAGTAGTCGGTATTACCCCACACATTGATATATTATGTCCTCTCACGGTTTCCAAAAGACCCTGGGGGTCTAAGGCGAGGATCTTATCAATAGCCAGGCGGTCTTTGGACTGGGCCTGCTCCTGGGACTCATAATGAGTCATGTCGGTGCTGGCAACCAACAATACAGGTTTTCCTGCCTGTTTTACCGCCTCTGCTATTGTAGAACCTATGTCTTTACATACGGAAAAGGATAGGTCTTTTAGGCAAACAGGCACAATACTCAAATTGGGCTGACGGTATTGCAGAAATGGTATCTGGACCTCCAGTGAATGCTCGTATGTATGTGCCAGTGCATCATCTTCAAGATAATCAGAGAGTTCAACCATCAGGGCTGCAAGGTCCTCTGAGATGGGGACAGTGCCCATAGGCATGGACCATGCCCCCTTGGCCATCACTGCTGCCTGAGATCCGACTCCTGTATGGCTCGGACCTAAAATGATAACGGTTTCAGGCACCTCGACCTGGGCATAGGCTATTCCGGCCACGGCCCCGGAATACATATAACCCGCATGAGGCGCAACTATTGCCTTTGCCGATCTTGCTTCCTTGATAGGACCTATTAACTTGCCAAGCTCATAGTGAAGCCGGGTGGGATTTCCATCATAAAACTGGTCAGCTACAGCAGGTTGGCGTATCATGGTTTAATATCCTCCAAAAAGGCAAATAGGTGCCAAAACAGACCAAAAAAGAAATGGTTCACGCAAAGGCGCAAAGGCGTAATTTGTGACTGTAAGCGTTTACAGGGTGCTGCAGATGCGAGGCGGAGGGTACGCAGACGTAC
Source organism: Deltaproteobacteria bacterium (assembly GCA_030605675.1). Lineage (GTDB taxonomy): Bacteria > Desulfobacterota > Dissulfuribacteria > Dissulfuribacterales > UBA3076 > UBA3076. The sequence goes on from JAUWHV010000084.1 coordinate 2,073, forward strand.
TCCCTGTACTTCAAGTGCCCGACAACAAAGCAGATGCGGTGCCCTGTAAACGCTTACCATATAATATTATGAGTTGTGACTAAACCAGTGTCAAGAAGTACCCTGCAGGCCGAGGAGCTGAAAAGGCTTATCGCGCATCACAAGATCCGGGACTCTGTCATAAACACCGGCCTGGATGCAGAAACAAGAGAAAAAATCCTGAGAAGGGCAAGGGTCGTCGGCCACGAAGTCTATTACTACAAAAAAGCCGACAGGCTTATGCCCCTTGCCAGACAGGCTATACTCCGGGCCGACAGCAATGGAACCGATCTACCATCCGGCTGCGTCTGGTGGGCAGGCTCTCTTGACCAGGCCCGGGGTAGAATAGGACGAAGCTGGTGGGCCCCCAAAGGGGGGCTGTATTTATGTCTGGCCCTGTATCCATCACTTTTTACTGAGGACTGGTCTTTTTACAATCTGGGAGTAGGAGTGGCTATTGCCCAAGTCTTGAGAGAAGGAGGAGTCTCGACAAAGATCCGCTGGATTAATGACGTATTAATAAAGGGACGCAAGATAGCCGGCATCCTCACAGAAGCGGTCAAGGCACCCAATTCCGGGCAGACATATCTCCTCTTTGGCATAGGGATCAACGCAAACATGGAGACCTTTCCTGAAGATCTCGCATTTGCCACATCTCTTTCCATAACTACAGGTAAACACTGGCACACAAATGAGCTTGCAGCCCAAATCCTGGCACGGATCGGCTGGATCTTCGGGCTAATCCACCAATGGGAATCCGACTGTCTGAATGCTGAACCTGCCTACCTACCCCAAAATCCTGTAATAAGGGACTGGAATCTCCTGAGCGACACCATAGGGCGCAGGGTGATCTATGGCCTGAATGCTGAACTCAATCCGGAGTTTGAAGCCTTGGCTCAAGGGCTTGCACCTGACGGAAGCCTCATACTAACCCTGGATAATGGTGAAGAGGTCAGGATCAATTCAGGGGAAATTCGTTATACTTAGGTAGAAGGCTGAAGGTAGAAGGCTGAAGGTAATCCCGGGAAAATTCGTTACACTACGGGCCCTGAAGCCTGATCCCGCAAATACGCCTCGATAAAGGGATCCAGATTTCCGTTCAGCACTTCACTCACATTGCCGATCTCTACGCCTGTGCGATGGTCCTTGATCAGTTGATAGGGCTGGAGCACATAGGACCTAATCTGGCTTCCCCAGGCTATCTCCTTCTTCTTCTCATGGGCCTGCTGCCTTTTCGCATCCTTTTTTGCCTTCTCTTGTTCGAAGAGCCTGGCCTGCAGGATCTTCATGGCAATGGCCCGATTTTTATGCTGGGACCTCTGATTCTGACACTGGACAACTATCCCGGTTGGTAAGTGAGTAATGCGGACAGCGGAACTTGTCTTGTTAACATGTTGTCCGCCGGCTCCACTGGCCCGGTATGTATCTACACGTAAATCTTTTTCATTAATATCAATTTCAATGGTCTCATCCAGCTCCGGAGCTACAAATACAGAGGCAAAGGAGGTATGCCGCCTTCCCGAAGCGTCAAAGGGCGAAATGCGGACCAGACGATGCACACCCGCCTCAGACTTCAGATAGCCATAGGTATAGAGTCCCTCAGCCAGAAATGTTGCACTCTTTGTACCGGCCTCATCTCCAGGCATAAGATCCAGCATTTTGACCTCAACCCCCCGCCTGTCACACCAACGGAGATACATTCTCAGCAACATCTCGGCCCAGTCCTGGGCCTCGGTCCCTCCTGCCCCGGCATGAATTGTTACAATAGCATTATTGCGGTCGTGCGAACCTGAAAGAAGTCTTGAGAGTTCAACCCCGTGTATCTTTTCATCAAGTTCCCTCAGCCCATCACTTACATCTTTAAGGGCTGATAAATCCTCTTCCTCTTCTGCCATTTCAAGCAGTAATTCAAGCTCTTCATGCTGCTCGGAAAGGTGGTCTAAAACCTCTTTTTGTTCTATCAGTAAAGATCGCTCCTTTAATAATTCTTTGGATTTAGGGTCTTCCCAGAAATCCTGACGGAGCATCTCCTTGTCTATTTCAGCAAGACGATTATCCAGGCTATCCCGATCAAAGATAACCCCTCAGGAGCTCTAAACGTCCGCTAAGATCATGCAAGTGCTCCTTAATTTCCTGTATATTTATTGTTGTTTTATCCATAGTCGTACTCATCTCATGCCTCCTTTTGGACTTTTCTCCAGAATGGAACTACTGCCCAAAATAAACAAAATAATAATAACCATATTTCTCCGTATTTTACATAAAAAGTATGGCCTTTGCGAAGGTGAATTCGCCCCTCTATATAACACGGCTCAAACAACGAAGTTTTTGCCGTTCTCACGCCACATGGGCTGATCAGTGAGCTGACGCCTGTATTGGCTGCTCGCACCACCCACCTGCGGGTCTCAACAGCCCGGAATATCGCCATGATCTCATGCTGATAAGGTGCTCCTGTGCGGCCAAACCAGGCGTCATTTGTGAGAACGGCCAGGAAGTTGGCCCCTTCCAGCACGGTTTCTCTGCTGAGAGTTGGGAATATGCTCTCAAAACATATCAATACGCCAACATGAATATCCTGCCAGGAAAGGGGGCTGGATGTGATTCCAGGACTGAATTGGCCTACTGCGGGTATAAGGCCCTGGGCCCACGCAGTCACCCATCCCCAGGGCAGATACTCCCCAAATGGGACTAGGTGCCTTTTGTCATATCTTCCTGCAATGGCACCATCAGGACCAAGGAGATAGACGCTGTTCAAGTATTCTGCTTTCCCCGCGCTATTATAACGATACGCAGGACTCCCGAACAACAGGGCAACATCAAGATCCCTTGCCACGGACCGGACCTCTTCATTTAATGGACTTGGAACCTGGAAATAAAAAGGTGCGGCAGTCTCCGGCCAGACAACCAGCCAGTCAGGTGCCTTTACTCCATGACCCCGATCCGCCCCTGAGTTATCAAGTCCCTCAGTGGCCTCTAAACTAAGCTTACCATAAGTGTCGAGTGTCGCAACCTGAAAGGCCGGATCCCACTTCCTGTCCTGGGGGACTGCACCCTGTATGGCAGCGACCCTGAGTTCAGGAAGTCGATCATCATTATGAGCAATCTCTTCCATCCGCCATTCGCCGAAAAACCATAGACCCGCCAGGCAGACCAGAAACAGGCCCAGTTGGGCCGGCCTTACCCGCTTACCCTGTAAAAAGACCAAATCCTTTGTGCCTGTATTCAGAAGGCCCTTAAAAAACTTCCAGATCAATACATTAAGCAAAACAATCAAAAAAGTAAGGCCGTAAGGTCCCCAGATCTCTGCTGTCTGGATCAGGGATGGAACAGGTTCCAGAGTGTATGCCAGGTATCCCCATGGAAATCCGCTCAACACATG